>JAEXXY010000386.1 GCA_023451855.1 Actinomycetes bacterium | reverse complement strand
CACCTGGTCCTGCTCGGCGTCGGGCGAACCCGCCGCGGCCACGAGCACCTCGACCGCCTCGTCGATGAGCCCGGCCTCGAGGAGCACGTGGGCCCGGTCGAGGCGCGCCGGCAGGAGCGACACGTCGGGCGCGTCCTCGACGGCGGCGGCCATCGTCGCGAGCGCCCGCGGCACGTCACCGAGCAGGTAGGCGGCGTAGCCCTCGTTGTGGGCGGCCATGAACTCCAGCTGCGGGAAGCCGCCCTCGCGTGCCGCGGCCGCCGCCCGGGCGAACGCATCGAGCGCGACGGCCGGCTCGGACAGCTCGAAGGCGAGCATCCCGCGGCTCAGCAGCACCGAGCACTGCTCGCGCGGCGAGAACGCGTCAAGGTGGCGCAGCGCGCCCTCGAGCCCGTCGCGGGCCCCGGCGAGGTCGCCGACGCGTCCCGCGACGTTGGCACGCTGGTAGTCGAGCCGGGCCCGGAGGCCGGCGTCGCCGAGGGCGTCGACGATCCGCTCGGCCTCCGCGAAGCGAGCCTCTGCAGCACCGACGCCCTCGAGGAGGAACTGGCTCAGCCCCAGGGTGATGAGCGTCTTGGCCCGCAGCGTCTGCGCGACAGCGCGCTCACGCGGCGCGGCGACGACCTCGTCCAGGCGGCGCAGGGCGTCGACGAGCACGGAGACCGCACGCTCGGGGCGTCCGGCACCGTTCTCCACCGCGGCCTGCTCGCGCAGGGCCTCGACGTCGTCCAGCGTGCGCTGTGCGCTGATCGTCGGCCGCCTCCCTGCACGGCAGGGCTCACACCTGTCACAGCTGGATCGTGGGCGTGATGACCGGTCGCGCGTTCTCGTCCTCGGGGTCGACCCGGATCACGAAGTGGATCGGGCCATGGGGTAGATCATCCAGAACGAAGCGACCGTTCGCATCGGTATCGACCAAGATGCTCCTCTCGGTCGTGACCGCCTCGACCGTGGCGCCGGGCACCGTGACGTAGCCGTCGACCCGGACGCGGCCCTCGAGGTCGCTGGCGTTGACCGACACCATGAGGCTGACGGAGGCGGCGTTGAAGGTCACCGACTCGGTCGGCGTCGGCTCGACCTTCGTGCCCCGGGTGGTGAGCAGGGCCGAGTCCATGAGCTCGGCGACCTCGGCGTGCAGAGCCTGGACGGTCAGCTCGAACTTGATCCGTTCGGTGAGGTCGGACGGTACGGGGTCGGCGTGCGCGAACAGCTCACGCAGCTGGCGCAGCGCGGCCACGTCGAGGTCGTCAATGGCGTCCTTGTGCGAGCTCATGTCACACCGCCCATCCGGGATCGGAGCCGAGGGTCGTCCTCAGCTTCTGGAGGCACCGGCCGCGGGTCGGGCCGATGCTGCCGACGGGCATCCCGAGCGACTCGGCGATGGCCGCGTAGTCGGGACGGTCGGCGAACGCGATGACCCGGAGCAGCTCCTGGCACCGCGGGGACAGGGTCGAGACGTGCTTCCACAGCACGCTCTGGCGCTCGCTCAGCACCGCCTGTGCCTCGGGGTCGAGGCTCTGTGCCGGGGCCTCCGGCACCTCCTCGACGCCGATCTCGCGGCGGGAGCCGCGCGCGAGGCGCCACACCTCGCGCTTGACGACGACGACGAGCCAGCCGAGCACGGCGGCCGGCTCGTTGATCGACTCGGCGCGGTCGACGAGCTGCAGGAACGCGGTCTGCACGGCGTCCTCGCACGTGGCCGCATTGGCACCCTGCGCGCGCGCCGCGTTCCAGAGCACCGGCGTCACGAGGTCGACGAGCTCGGACAGACGCTCGCGCTCACCGCCGAGGTAGGCCGCGAAAGCCTTGCCGGCCAGGGTGCCGAGGCCGTCGGGCGCGGTGGGGGTCGGGGTCATCACGCACCTGCCTTCGAGATGCAGCGGCGCAGCGCGCGCAGGGCCCGCTTGCGCATGACGGACGGCGAGACGTCATCGACGTCCTTCTCGGCGGCGATGGCCGCGGCGATCTCGGCGGCGAAGACGGGCGTCGCGAACGACGTGCCGCTCCAGACGCCGAACCCGCCGGTGTAGTCGTCGGGGTCGACCGTGCAGCGCACCGGTCCGTCGCCCTCGACCTTGCTCGAGGGCTGGCCCATGCCGTTGGTGAGCGGCAGGGTACTGACGACGGAGACGCCAGGGCGCACGGCCGTGATGACCGGCAGCGGGTTGGAGAAGAGCGCGACCGTCGAGCCGTCCGGGTTGCTCGCCCCGACACTCGACAGCGGCGGCAGCGCCTTGGCCGTGATCCGCTGCGGGAGCGAGGCGGCGAGCGCCGCCGGCACGAACGGCGCGCTCGTGCCGTCGTTGCCGGCGCCGGCCACGACCGCCACCCCGGCCTCGGCGAAGCGGTCGAGCAGGTCGGCGACGGGACCGGAGGTGTAGGTGCGGTCCTCGGCGTAGTAGCCGAGCGAGAGGGACAGGACGTCGATGCAGTCCTCGGGGTGGTTGCTCGTCTGCCCGTGGACGTGCCGGTCGAGGAGCGCCTCGAGGACGTCGAGGATGTCGGCCTCGTCGACCTGCCCGTCCTCGCCCATCACCGGGATCGACAGGATCGTCGCCTCGGGGCAGCCCTGGCGGACCAGTCCGGCGATGAACGTCGCGTGGCCGTGGAGCAGGCCCACCGGCTCCTGCGGCTTGGGGGTGTCGCTGATCCCCTCGGCGGGGGCGCCAGCCGGTGCGGCGGCGACGTCCTCGGGCGGTCCGGCCGGCACGAGGCGCCCGTTCTCGTACGCGAGGCGCACGATGGTGCGGTCGTCCTTGAACCACGGGTGCTTGGCGACCGCGGTGTCCGGCACGGCGACGACCGGGCGGCGCGCGAGCTCACGGGCGCGCAGGGCCGGGTCGGGCAGGGCGAGGCTCACCGGCATCCGGCCGCCCCGACCGGGCACGGCGTACTCCTGCAGCGCAGAACTGACGCCTCCCCAGTAGCCGACACCGCCCCAGTAGCCGACGCCACCCCAGTAACCGCCGACGCCACCCCAGTAGCCGCCGACACCGCCCCAGTAGCCGACACCGCCCCAGTAGCAGTCGGCCGGGCGCAGGACGTGCTCGAGGCTCAGCCGCTCGGCGATCGGGTCGCCGGCGGCACGCAGTCGCTGCAGCACGTTCCACGCGTCGACGGTGTCGATGGAGCGACGCGGGCGCAGCGTGATGCTCGTGCCCCAGTCGCTCGAGCTGTCGAGGCCTCGGGTGCCGCCTCCGGCGCGCGGCGTCTCGACGTAGTCGAGGTCGAGCGGGTCGAGAGCCTGCGCGAGGTCGCCGAGCCCGCGCGTGCCGCCCGGCTCGTTGCGCACGAGGAGCCGGTCGGACAGGTAGAGCGCCGGGTCGGGCGCCTGACCGTCGGTCCGGCGCAGCGCGGTCGCCGGGTCGAGGACGCGCACGGGGGGTCGGACGGGACGGGGTGCGCCGCCCTGGCCTCCCGCATCGGGCTGACCGGTCTCTGCCATGAAGGTCCTCCTGTCGAGCGGACGTGGAACGAGCTGGGGTGATCGAGGGGTGCGCTCGGCAGCCGAGCACGCCGGCGTCGCGGCCGGCCAGGTATGTGCCCGACGCTCTCACCGGAATGGTGGCGCGCGGGGCGGAACTGATACACCGCGCCACGTCAACTTTTTTTTCGCCGGGCACGTATCAGCCCGGGGACGGCCGGCTCTGTGCTGTCGGGGGAACCACTCGGGGACCGGGTCATCGAGCCGTACGGGGGCCGCGGAGGGGCGGCTGGCTCGGTGACCTGTGGGGCCAGGGCGCGCTGGGGTCGCCCAGGCTCCCGTGGGGCGTCGGCTCGGCAGCGCCGACGCCCCCTCCTCGTGCCCGGAGCCGAGTGCCCGGAGCCGAGGCTCCGAGCCGGTAGGTGTCCGTTTCGTCACGAACCGCCGTGTCCTGCGTACCGCCCGCCCTGCCGCGTCGCATACTCGGACCGCGGCTCGGCGAGGGCGGGCCGCCTCGATGACCAGGGGTATCCGCATGACACCGCAGCACCAGCCGCTCCCGTCCACGACGTCCACGACGTCCATCACGACGGACATCACGACGGACATCACGACGCGCACCGCACGCCGGCTCCGGCGCTGGACGCCGCTGCTCGCGGCGGTCCTGCTCGTGCCCGCGCTCGCGGCCTGTGGCCCGGACGGGGAGAACGGTGCTGCAGCTCAGGCCTCGCTCACGGCGTCGGTCGAGGCCCCGGGCGACACCCCGACGGCGGACGACCCGTCGGCGACGCCGGGCCCGATCCCCACCGAGACGGCCGCGCCGCTGACGCCGACCCGCCCGACGCCCTCGTCGACAC
>JAEXXY010000311.1 GCA_023451855.1 Actinomycetes bacterium | reverse complement strand
GACCTGGTGCGCCGCGCCGCCGCCGACCCGACCGGGCTCCCCGACGCCGACTACGTCGCGCTCCTCGCGCTGCGCGGATCGGAGCTCGACCGCCTCGCCGCCGTGGCGGACGACCTGCGGCGCTCGGTCGTCGGTGCCACCGTGAGCCTCGTCGTGAACCGCAACCTGGGCTCCGACGTGTGCACCGACCCGGACCTCGTCGAGCAGGTCGCCGCCGACGCCTGGGACCTCGGCGCCACCGAGCTCTGCATCCAGGGCACGGCGCCGCCCACAGCGCCCGACGACGTCTACGAGCGGCTCGCCGCGGCGGTGAAGCGCGCCGCTCCCGGCATCCACCTGCACGCGTTCCGCCCGGCTGACGTCGTCGACGGGGCGCGCCGCACCGGCCGCGGTCTCGACGAGCACCTGCGAGCGCTCGCCGCGGCCGGGGTCGACACCGTGCCGGGCACCGGGGTCAAGCTCCTCGACGAGGCGTACCGGTCGCGGGTCTTCCCCACCGACCTGCCGGTCGACCAGTGGCTAGCCGCGATCAGGGCAGCCCACGGGGTGGGGTTCCGTTCTACGTCGGTGATGTTCTACGGCCACGGCGAGACACCGCTGCAGCGCGTGGCGCACCTGCGGGCGCTGCGGGCGCTGCAGGCCGAGACCGGCGGCTTCACCGAGTTCGTGCCGATGCCCCTGCCCGGCTCACCGGTGGACCTCGACGACGCCCGGGCCCTCCACGCCGTGGCACGGCTCGTGCTGCACGGCAGCATCAACCACCACCAGGCGCCGTGGACCCGCCTCGGTGTCGACGGTGCCGTCGCCGCGCTCCGCTCCGGCGCCGACGACCTCGGCGGCACGCTGCTCGACGGTCGGGTGCTGCCCGAGGCGGGTGTCGAGTTCGGTCGCGAGCTGCCGGTGGAGACCGCCCGTCAGCTGGCGCGCGCCCTCGGGCGCACGCTGCGACTGCGCACCACGACGTATGCCGGCCCTCCAGTCCGGTGACGACGCGCCGGTGAGGGTGCGCGTCGCCATCGTCGGGGCCGGTTTCGCCGGCCTCGGCACCGCCCTGCGCCTGCAGGCCGCGGGCGAGGACTCGTTCGTCGTGCTCGAGCGGGCCGCGGCGGTCGGCGGCACCTGGCGCGACAACATCTACCCCGGCGTCGCCTGCGACGTCCCGGCCCACCTCTACTGCTTCTCGTTCCTGCCGAACCCGTCGTTCTCGCGCCGGTTCGCGCCCGGCAGCGAGATCCGCGACTACCTCGAGCGCGCCGCGGACCGGGTGCGCCATCACGTGCGCCTCGGGACGGACGTCGAGTCGGCCGTCTGGTCGGGCAGCGACTGGCAACTCACCACCTCGCGCGGCCCCGTGCGCGCAGAAGTCCTCGTGCTCGCCGCCGGTCGGCTGACGGCGCCGCGCCTGCCCGAGGTGCCCGGCACCTTCGACGGTCCTGTCTTCCACTCGTCGGCGTGGGACCACTCGGTCGACCTGCACGGGGCTCGCGTCGCCGTGGTGGGCACCGGCGCCTCTGCAGTCCAGCTGCTTCCCGAGGTGGCCGCCCGGGCCCGCCGGGTCGTGCTCATGCAGCGCAGCGCGCCGTACATCCTGCCCCGCGAGGACGAGACGTACGGCGTCGACGAGCGCGCTCGCTTCGCCGAGCGGCCCGAGGAGCTCGCGAGCCTGCGCGCCTCGCTCTTCACGGAGGCCGAGCGCCTCTATGACGCCCGCGTCGGGAACCGAGCGGCCCGCGACGAAGCCAGGTCGCGCGCGCTGAGGCACCTGGACGCACAGGTCACCGACGCCGCGCTGCGGGCGCAGCTCACCCCCGAGCACGAGTTCGGCTGCAAGCGGGTGCTCTTCTCCGACGACTACTACCCCGCCGCGGCGCTGCCCCACGTCACGGTGACCGGGCCGCTCACCGGCTTCGAGCCCGACGCGGTGCTCACCGAGCACGACCGCCATCCGATCGACGTCGTGGTCCTGGCCACCGGCTTCTCCACCACTCGCCAGCCGTACGCCCGCCTCGTCCGCGGCCGCAACGGCCGGACGCTGGAGGCGCACTGGCAGGACGGGATGCACGCCTACGCCTCGACCGCCGTCCACGGATTCCCGAACATGTACATCCTCGACGGCCCGAACGCGAGTCTGAGCCACAACTCCGCCGTCGTGATGATCGAGACGCAGATCGACTACCTCCTCGACGCACTGCACCACACCACACCCGGCAGGATCCTCGAGGTGTCGGCGTCGGCTGAAGACGGATACGCGCGCGAGATGGCCGCCCGCAGCGTCGGCAAGCCGTGGACCTCCGGATGCTCCAACTGGTACGTCGACGCCCGCAGCGGGCGACAGAGCCTGCTCTGGCCGGGCCGCGCGACCGAGTTCCGCGAACGCTTCGCCACCTTCGACCCCGACCCCTACGAGTCGCGCGTGGTTCACGCCACCTGACGCACCAAGCCTTTTCACCCGCAAGGGGTGAGGCCCCCCGACCGGTGAGGCACTCACCATGGGGTCGTCGACGGACCTCGCGACACCGAGCCTCGAGTCCGCCTGACACCACGAAGATTTGGGATCGACGCGAGCCGCCGCGGCCACGCAGCGTCGATCCGCTTCCGAGGAGGAGCCTGTGAGCACATCGACGAACCCGACCCAGACGTCACCGCCGGCGGGAACCTCCCGCGCCCTGAGCGACGACCAGCTCATCGAGCTGCTCCGCCTCATCAAGGGCGCCGACACCGTCGAGCTCAAGCTGAGCGTGCCTGACGCGAACCAGAGGTCGACCGTGGCCGCGCTCGGCATGGACCCGCTCGAGAGCCAGATCAGACAGGTCTTCTTCTTCGACACCCCCGCCCTCGACCTCAACAACCACGGCGTCGTCCTGCGCGCCAGACGGATCCAGGCGAGGCCCGGTGACTCCGTCGTCAAGCTGCGCCCGGTGGACCCCGAGCACCTCAGCGCCGAGCAGCGGCGGTCGCCCGGCTTCGGGGTCGAGGTGGACGCCATGCCGGGCGGCTTCGTCTGCTCGGCGTCGTTGAAGGGCGAGCAGCCAGACGCCAGGATCCGCGAGGTCACGGCAGGCGGTCGTCCGTTGTCCAAGCTGTTCACGAAGGAGCAGCGGGCCCTGTACGAGGCCAACGCGCCTGCGGGCATCGGCATCGACGACCTCTCGGTCCTCGGGCCGATCAACGTCCTGAAGCTGAAGTTCACGCCCCCCGACTTCGACCGTCGGCTGGTCGCCGAGCTGTGGCTCTACCCCGACGGCACGCGCATCCTCGAGCTCTCGACCAAGTGCCCCACCGCCGACACGTTCAACACCGCTGCCGTCGTCCGGGGCTACCTCGCATCGCACGGCGTCGACCTCGCGGCCGCACAGCAGACCAAGACCAAGACGGCGCTCGAGTTCTTCTCGCGAGAGCTCTCGAGCACGTAGACCGGACTGCATGACCGATTGACGATGTTGCGGGAAGTGCTGCGACACAGGCGATTTCAGGGACAGTCCGCCGTAAAGAGCGACATGGCGGGGCCAAAGGACGCTCCCCGCTGGGAGTCCGGTGGAGGGCGTCTGGGATGTTCCTGTTCCGCTGTGGACGTCACGCCGGTTCCCTAGCGTGGAGTCGCCCTTCGGGGCGCCGAAGGGCGATGTTCCGCGCCTTTGGAGGACCAATGAGAAACCACGCATCCAAGAGATTCCGGACGTTGCTGGCAGCTGTCGGGGCCGTGCTGCTCGGGGCTGCATTCCTGGCGCCGGCCGGCAGCGCAGGGGCACACACGAGAGAGCACTGGTCGACCACCTGGAGAGTGCACGTCGGCACCCAGTCGCCGAACGGCGCGATCCAGGGAATGCAGTTCCTGCCCGGCGACATCTGGATCAACGTGGGCGACACCGTGCGCTGGACGGCGGACTCCATGGAGCCACACACCGTGACGTTCCTGCCGGTCGGGCAGCTGCCACCTCCGTTCGACCCCACGGACGCGAGGCAGACGATGCCGACGCCCCAACACTCGATCTGGGCTCCGGGCCAGGTGCGAAACTCGGGCGTCCTGTCGACACTGCAGTTCTCAGAGCTGCCTGCGACCTACACGTCGTACAAGCTGAAGTTCAAGGGCACCGGTGACTACGTCTACTACTGCCTGATCCACGGCAAGGCCATGAAGGGCGTGGTCCACGTGGCCCCCGCGGGCACGCCGTACCCGCACCGGCAGTCGTTCTACGACAGGCAGTTCCGGACCGGTCAAGCCGAGACGATTCATG
The DNA here is from genome assembly GCA_023451855.1 of Actinomycetes bacterium. Taxonomy (GTDB): domain Bacteria; phylum Actinomycetota; class Actinomycetes; order Actinomycetales; family Dermatophilaceae; genus Monashia. Next base: position 416 of record JAEXXY010000311.1, on the reverse strand, counting down.
ACGGCTACCGCCTCTACGCCGACCTTCGGCAGGAGTCGTCGCGCCACCACGTGTTCGTCGGCGCTGTCGACGAGGCCGGGATGTTCATGATCATGCGGTTTATCCGCACCACGGTGCGCGTGCACGTCGGCGACACGATCGACTTCGACTGGTCGCAGAACAACGGCGATCCCGTGCCGCACACGGTCACCTTCGGCCCGGAGCCTGCGGCCCCGATCCCCGTCGGTGACCCGACGCACTTCACGGGTGGCGCCCTCAGCTCGGGCGTCCTGCCCACCGCGGGGCCCGGCGCACACTTCCGGGTGACCTTCGACAAGGCCGGCACCTTCCCCTACATCTGCATGTTCCACGACGGGATGGGCATGGTCGGCAAGGTCATCGTGACGCGCGACCACCACCACCACCACCACCACCAC
>JAEXXY010000301.1 GCA_023451855.1 Actinomycetes bacterium | reverse complement strand
GCCCAGGGCCTGCTCGGCCTCGCGGATCGAGCGGCCGAGGTCGTCGTCGAGCTCGACGGTGATGTCGGCGATCCGCTTGTCGGGCAGGTCCTTGGCGACGTCGACCTTGCGGCGGCGCACGATGCCCTGGTCGATGACGACCTTGCGCGCCTCGGGGTAGAAGCCGCGGTCGGCCGGCGTCAGGCCGATGCCGTCGAGCTCGCGGAGGATCGGCGAGGCCGGCTTGCCGTCCTTGATCCAGCCGAGGAAGCGCCAGATGGCGTCGAAGTCCTTGACGTCGTTGATGAGCGGCGTGCCGGTCAGCGCGAGGAGCAGCGGGTCGCCGCCCGGCGTCGTGGCGCGGAGCCGGTCGCCGAGCGCGAGCACCTGCTGGGAGCGCTGCGAGGAGAGGTTCTTGATGAAGTGCGCCTCGTCGACGACCATCGAGCGGAAGCCGAACGAGGAGAGCCAGCCGAAGTGCCGGTCGAGGATCTCGTAGTTGACGACGAAGACGTCGGCGAAGGCGTCGACGTCGTCACCGTCGCCGTGGATGACGGTGACCCGGCGCTGCGGCGTCCACCGCTCGACCTCCCGGGCCCAGTTGATCTTCACGACGTTCGGCACGACGGCGAGCATCGGGTAGGCGTTCGCCACCGACGCCGCGAGCACCGACTGGGCCGTCTTGCCGAGGCCCGGCTCGTCGGCGAGCAGGAAGGTGCGGTGACCCTCCTGCACGGCCTGGAGGAACTGCGACTGGTGCACCATGAGCTGCTGGCCCGGCGGGGAGAACCGGTCGATGCGCGGCTTGGGCGGCAGGTCCATCGACGCGGCCTCGCCGCCGGCGCCCTGCTCGAAGGCGCGGTAGAGCGGCGAGAGCAGCTCCCAGCCGGCGAGGCGCGTCGGCAGGTAGGGGCGTCGGGTCGCCGACTCGACGTCGGGCACGAGGAACGGGTTGGCGCGGGCGCGTGCCGGCACCGAGCGCGGCAGCACCTGGCGGGCCGCGATCTGCGGCGGGACGACCGGGCGGTCCGGCTCGGGCGCCGCCTCGGTCGGCTCCTCCGGCACCTCGACGCCGGCCTCGAGCAGCCACTCGCGGCGCATCTGCTGCGCGGCGGGGCCGGGCTTGACGCCGGCGTCGAGCAGGGAGATGAGGCTGGTGTCGCGCGCCGCGATCTGGGCGAGGATGCCGGCGATGCCGTCGAGCCGTTTGAGCAGGTCGGCGCGGGTGCCGGTGGGCAGCGTCGCGTCGTCGCGCACCCGGGCCCGCTCGGAGCGCATGAGGAGCGCGACGACGAGGAACTTGGTCCGGTTCGTCGGGCTCGCCTTGCCCTTGCCCGCCACGCGCGACTCGACCTCGCGGACGCGCCTCGCGAGGATGGGGATCAGCGGGGCCGGCTCGTCACGGCGTGAGCCGTTCGAGCCTGAAGCGTTCGAGCCCTTCGAAGCGGCCGAGCCCTTCGAAGCCGTCGAGCCGTTGCCGGCCCGGGTGCGCACGCGCGTGGGCATGTTCCTCCTGGTGACGCGTCCGGCGTCGTGACGACATCCGGACGATGTCCTGACGATGCAGGCGATGCCGCAACGACCCGAACGGGGCGACCCCGCCGGCCGTGACGGCCTCGACTCGAGTGCGGGGACGCGCACTCACGCGGCCCCAGTGACGTCCCGGTGGGCCCGAGCCGGAGCCCGTCGAAGGCGGGAGTCAGCAGGTCGGGCCGCGCCTCGCGGCGCGGGGACCCCTCGACTGTACATCGCCATGGGGCGCGACGCGTCGTCGGCGGGACAATCCGGACGCGTCAGCCCACCTTGACGCCGACCAGGGCCCCGATCGCGTAGGTGACGCCCATCGCGACGAGGCCACCGGCGACGTTGCGGGCGACGGCGCGGCCGACCGGCGCGCCGCCGAGGCGGGCGCTGACCCAGCCGGTGACGGCGAGGGCCGCTGCGACGCTCGCGACGGTGACCCAGACCCGGGCGGCCTCCGGGGAGAACGAGATCATGAGCAGCGGCAGCATCGCGCCGACGAAGAAGGCCAGCATCGAGGCGCCCGCGGCGTGCCACGGGTTGGTCAGGGCGGTCGGGTCGATGCCGAGCTCGGCCTCGGCGTGCGCGGTGAGGGCGTCATGGTCGGTCAGCTCGCGGGCCACCTGCTCGGCGAGCGGGCGGCTGATGCCCTTGGCCTCGTAGAGCTGCGTCAGCTCCTCGAGCTCGCCGTGGGGGTCCTCGTGCAGCTCGCGCCGCTCGAGGGCGATGAGCGCCCGCTCGGTGTCGCGCTGGGTGCTCACCGACACGTACTCACCGGCCGCCATCGACAGCGCGCCGGCCGACAGGGCGGCGATGCCGGCGACGATGATCGCGGTGCGGCTCGTCGTGGCGCCGGCGACCCCGACGACGACGCCGGCGGTGGAGACGATGCCGTCGTTGGCGCCGAGGACGCCGGCCCGCAGCCAGTTGAGGCGGGCCCCGACGCTGTCGCCGTGCGGCTCCTCGCGGTCGTGCCCGTTGTCGGCGAGGGGGTCTCCCGGGGGCGCCTGGGGCTCGGGGTGCTCGGGCTGGGTCATGGGCCAGATCGTCGCACCGCAGCGCGCGGGTGTCACGGTAGGCGAGGCTCGCCTTCCCCCCGGGCGGAGTCCGGTGCAGACTGGGACGGAATTCGCGAACTGCCCGGTACGACACCGGGTGATGGGGGAGGATTCGCACCATGTCGGACATTCCGGGCCTGGGAGACGCCGCCGCCGGTGACCTCGCCAGGTGGATCACCGCTGCGTCGCCGGACGGCCTCTGGCTGTTCGACAGCGAGGGGCGCACCACCTACGCGAACCCGCGGATGGCGGCCATGCTCGGTCGCACCGTCGAGGAGATGGTCGGCTTCAGCGTCCTCGACGCGGTCGACGCCGTCGGCCAGGCACAGTTCCGGGCCCACCTGGCCGAGCTCCGCTCGGGCATCGGCAGCGGGCGTGGCGACAACATCGAGTGCAGCCTGCTCGACAAGCACGGCAACCGGTTCTGGGCGCTGGTGTCGCACACCCCGCTGCTCGACGACGACGGCGTGTGCCGGGGCTGGCTGCACCGCGTCAGCGAGCACAGCCGCCAGCGTGAGCTCGTCGACCTCCTCGCCGAGGCCCAGTCCATCGCGATGCTGGGCAGCTGGGGCTGGGAGGTCGGCTCGGACACGACCACGTGGTCCGAGGAGATGTTCCACATCTACGGCATGGACCCCGCCGGCCCGGCCCCGGGCTACGAGGACTTCCTCGCCCTGCTGCACCCCGACGACCGCGGGCACGTCGCCGCCACGATCCAGCGCGCCCTCGCCGAAGGCGACACGTGGGAGTTCGACGCGCGCGTCGTGCGCGGCCCGGGCGACAGCATCTGGGTGCGCGGACGCGGGGTCGTCAGCCGCGACGCGGACGGCACGGTCGTGCGGATGGGCGGTACGACTCAGGACATCACCGAGAAGAAGGACGCCGAGCAGGCGCTCGCGCTCATCACCGCGATGGCCACCGCCGCCAACGAGTCGGCGACCCTCACCGAGGCACTGCCCGCGATCCTCGCCGAGGTGGCCGCGCACACGACCTGGCGCCCCGTGCTCGCCGCGGTCGTCGACGCCGAGGGGCACGTCGGCGGCATCGTCCCGCCACCGCGCGGCGTCGAGCCGAGCGCCGTGCCCCAGCACGAGGGCCTCGAGCTGGCCAACCGTGCCGTCAACGCCCGCGAGACCCGTCTCGAGCTCGGCCGCACCGGCACGTACGTGGCCGGCATCCCCGTCATCGCCGAGGGCCGCGTCGCCTGCGTCGTCGTGCTCGACACGCGCGCGGCGACCCCGCCGGTCGCCGCCGACGCCACGACGATCCGGCAGATCACGGCGCTCTTCGCGCGGGTCGCCGAGCGGGAGTGGACCGCCGAGCGCCTCGCCCAGGCGCGCGACGAGGCGATGAAGGCCTCCCGGGCCAAGTCGGAGTTCCTCGCGACGATGAGCCACGAGATCCGTACGCCGCTCAACGGCGTCATCGGCCTGTCCGAGCTGCTCGCCCGCTCCGACCTCACGCCCCACCAGCGCCGGCTGTCCGACGGCATCGACCAGGCCGGGCACGTGCTCCTCGAGCTCGTCAACGACATCCTCGACCTGTCCAAGATCGAGGCCGGGCGCCTCGAGCTCGAGTCGGTCGACTTCGACCCGGCCGCGGTGCTCGAGCGCAGCGCCGGGCTCGTCGCCGAGCGGGCCCGGGCCAAGGGCCTCGAGCTGACCGTCGGGCACGGCGGCGAGGTGCCGTTCATGGTGTCCGGTGACCCGGTCCGCTTCGGCCAGGTCGTCGCCAACCTCACGACGAACGCCGTGAAGTTCACCGACAACGGACGCGTCGACGTGCGGATGTCGCTCGAGCGCGTCGACGTCGGTGGTCCGGTGCTGCGCGTCGAGGTGCGCGACACCGGAGCCGGCATCACCCCCGAGGTGCGCGACCGGCTCTTCGAGTCCTTCACCCAGGGCGACTCCTCGACGACGCGCCAGTACGGCGGCACCGGGCTGGGCCTGGCCATCTCGCGCCAGATCGTCGCAGCCTTCGGTGGCGACATCGGCGTCGAGAGCGTGCCGGGGGAGGGCAGCACGTTCTGGTTCACCGCCTGCTTCGCCGGCGCGTCGGCCCGCTCGGTCGGCCGGCCCGAGGCGCAGGTGGCAGCCGTGTCGTCGCTGCGCGTCCTCGTCATCGGCCGCGACGCCGGGCACCGCCAGCGCATCGAGGACCAGCTGGGCGCGTGGCAGGTCGACGTGCGCTCGGCATCCTCCGGCGTCGAGGGCATCGTCGAGATGCACCGCGCCGACCGGTCGGGGGCGCCGTTCGACGTCGTCGTGTGCGACGACCCGGGGCCCGGAACCGGCGGCCTGCAGATCGCCTCGATGATCCGCTCGGACCGCAACTTCACCGACGGCCGGATCCTGCTCGTCACCGACACCCCGACGCCCCCGGACCCCGACACGCTGCGCGCCGCCGGCATCGAGGCGGGGCTCACCTCCCCGGTCATGCCGTCCGCCCTCTTCGACGCCATGGTCAACGTCGCCGGGGCCCACCTGTCCGACGACCCCCGTCCCGACCAGCGCCAGCGCGACGCCGCCACCCCCGCCACGAGCAACGGCACGGTGCTCGTCGTCGAGGACAACGAGATCAACCAGCTCGTGGCTCAGGGGGTCCTCGAGAGCCTCGGCTACGACGTCGTGCTCGCCGTCAACGGCGTCGAGGCCGTCGACCTGCACCACCGGCGTGCCCGCGACTTCGTCGCGGTGCTCATGGACTGCCAGATGCCGCAGATGGACGGCTACGAAGCCACCCGCCGCATCCGCGGGCAGGAGCCGCCCGGCACCCGCCTGCCGGTCATCGCCATGACCGCGGCGGCCATCGCCGGCGAGCGTGAACGGTGCCTGCAGGCGGGCATGGACGACTTCCTCACCAAGCCGATCGACGTCGCCCTGCTCGGCACGACGCTGCAGCGGTGGACCGGCTCACGGGTGGCCCGGCGCCGGCTGAACCACTCCAGGGCGGCGGTGCCCGTCGCCGCGTCGTCGGCTGGGCCCGCGGTCCTCGACGTCATCGACCACCGACGGCTCGAGGAGCTCGGCGGCATCGACCCCGAGGACACCGCGCTCCTGCTGCGCTTCATCGCCCGTTTCGGCGAGGGAGCCCGCGAGAAGGTGGCCGAGCTGCGCGGTGCCGCGCGTCAGGGGGACGCCGAGGAGCAGCAGCGGATCGCCCACGGGCTCAAGGGGAGCGCCTCGAACCTCGGCGCGGCCGCTCTGGCCGACACGTGTCGCATCATCGAGAACCTCGGGCGTGAGGGGCACGTGGCGGGTGCCGACATCGTGGCGCGGCTCGAGGACGACGTCGAGCGGGCCACGAGGGAGCTCGAGCGGTACGCCGACCGGCTCCGCGCCGGCTGAGCCCGACCGGCCGGCGTGGCCGATCGGGCGGCCCGGTGGGAGGGGCGGCTCGGGTCAGGTCGTGCTGGACGGGGCGTCGTCGCTGCCGCCGGTCAGCCGGTTCAGCTGCTGGAGCAGGTCCTGCGGGTCGAGCTGGCCCAGCT
>JAEXXY010000293.1 GCA_023451855.1 Actinomycetes bacterium | reverse complement strand
CGGCGGGCAGCACCTGTGCGGTGGCGTCAGCGTCGAGCATGATCTCAAGGTCGCTCGCCACCTCGTGCTGCTCACGTTCGGTCAGGTCGTTGACGTCGACGACAAGGGTGCTCAGGTCTCCGGGCCCCTCACCGACGTCGATCACTAGGACCTCGGCCTGAGGATCGAGGCCATCAAGCACGGCCACGTCCGTGGTCGGGTCTTGTGTGGCGGTGCTCGATTCCTGCGCGGCAGCCGTGGGAATGGATGCGGCGCAGAGCGCCATCACGGTGACGAGTGCTGTGGTCGAGCGCCTCATCTGCTGCTTCATGCCTGGCGGTCTCCTTCGACTGAAGCGTCTGGCCCCCTGCGGGCCGACGCGCCCCACCGTGGCAGTCACCTCGGCCAGGTGCTCGCCCAGACACAAGATCGAGGACCTTTGTCACCCGTTCGGGGCTGAATGGCCTTCGGGCCGTCTTCCGGCCTCGTACCCCCGCTACGCGCCGCTGGCCGCGGGCTCCTCTCCTCCTCGTCAGGCCCGCGTCGACAACAACACCCTGGAGAACATCCGGGTGCGACGAGATGTGCGGGCTCAGCAGTTGCGTCGCCTACGTCGACGACGCCTTGGCGAGAACCCAATAGAACTGGTGTTCGAATACGATTGTGTCGTGGGTACTCGTCGACGTCCGCCTCCGGGCGGCTGACCGTCCGGCATCGAGACGGTCCCGATGCGCGACCACGCCGATGAAGCGCCCGAGCTCGCGCGGCGCGGCGAGCGGATCGTGCGACCGGCCGAGGGCATCCCGGTGCGCGCGTGGGTCACGCAGCGCCAGAGCGGCGAGGCCCGCGTCGACGGCGAGGCCGTCGCATGGGCGGGCCGCCAGGTCCACGTGCGCTACCTGTTAACCGGCTATCGGATCTGTTTGTGCAGGTCAGGTAGTTGAGTGGAGCCTCGAGTTGCCCGTAGCGACTGCTGCAGAGCCGGGCGGGCCGAGGTATCCCGAGACAAGGAACACGTTCGGGCGTACCGTCCCAGGCACCAGCAGGGGGCTGCAGGAGTTCGCGCACGCTCCCGACGAGAGAGAAGCGTGGAAATGAACGAATCGATCGCTTTGCGTACACGCAAGGGGTTGATCCCCCTTGCCGTGCTGGCAACGATCCTGGTTGCCCTACTTGTCGGCGCTCGCCCGGCAGCCGCAGCAGCGGCGTGCGCAGCTGCTGAGAACGCCCAGGCCGAGGTTGCCCAGCTTCACGTCGCCAGCGAGCTCCAGGGCATCGATGAGCGGGGCGCTGTCGACACTGATGACGGCGGGGTCATCGTCACGCCGCAGGTCATCACCTGGACGCCCTACGACGGTTTCCACATCACGTCGTCTGCGAACTGTCAGTCTCGTATGGCGTACCTGAAGAAGGTGGCACCGGACTTCAAGTCATGGAAGTGCCAGCGGTTCTACGTGCCGGGCTGCCCGACCGGGTACTACTACTGGATGGTCATGGTGGGGACGAACTACTGAGCGCCATCACCGTGATCGAAGGGCTGCAGCCGGGGTCACGAGTGGTGGCCGCCGGACTCCCCATTGTGGTCGAGGGCGAGACAGGCCTCGCCCTCGACCCGGAACATGCGCAGACTGCCCCTTACGACTCGCCATGGACGGTAAGGACCACGTGGCCCGATCCACCCGAGCCCACCCTTCGACCTGACGAGCTGCTGAAGGTGCACGGGATCTGGGACGGCTCCGGCATCGCCGTCTCCCGCGTGACCGTCACGCGCGAGGAACCCAAGCCCCTCCAGCAGAGAGCCTCTGCCGGCAGACCGATCGAGCCATCGCGCTACGCCATCCTGAGAAAGGCGCTCGACGCGCTCACGGCCGCAGACCTGCTCGCCGCAGCGCACACCACGCCAGGGAGCGACCTCGTCGGCGACTTGTGCGTGTTCGACGCCCCCACCGCCCAACGCGTGCTGCGCGCGGAGGGCATACCAATCACCCAGTTCCGGATCGTCCGGTGCCAATGGACCCGAACCGAGCTGGGGACGGCCCGAGGCCTGTACGCGCACGTCCCCGACGAACTGCTCAGCGCCTTCGGCGAAGCGGTAACAGAGCAGCTGCAGCCGCAGGTCCTCCTCGAGGTGAAACTCGTGACACTAGACCTTGCGCGAGCGGTCTCTGATCTTCCAACGGGCCTTGTCAAGGTGACGCCGTACATCCGACCTGATGCCTGAGGGCACGGGCGTGGCACCGACGCATGAGCCCGACGAGGACCGAATAGCCGGGGAATACGTCTCGCGCGAGGGAAGCGAGGGCTGGGCGTGGCTCTGGGCAGACGCCGTCGAGCGCCGCTGAGCCCAGACGCGACGAGCCCCGACCAGCTCAGGGGGTAGCCGGTAGGGGCGTCGTCGTGCGGGAGCGTATCGGCCCCCACCGACAGCGAGCGCCGAGGGCGTAGCGTGTGCGCGTGCGAACCCAGTTCAGCCACCACTACGAGCGGCCCGACGACGACGAGGTCAACACCGCCCTGCGTGAGGCGACGGTCGTGCTCGACACCAACGTGCTGCTCGGCCTCTACCGCGTCTCCCCTGACCTGCGCGCCACGCGACTCAAGGTACTGAAGGCGATCGGCCCCCGGCTCTTCCTCCCCCACCAGGTGGGCATCGAGTTCCACCGCAACCGTCGCGAGGTCGCGGCCGGGATCGGCACCGCCTACGAGACGGTCCGCGCGGCGGCGGACGCGCTCCAGAAGTCCGTGAAGACCTTCGGCGGCGGCGAAGGCCGCTACGACGAGACGACCACCCGCGTGAAGGAGCTCATCAACCCGCTGGTCAAGGCGATCGTCGACGGACTCGATGAGCTCGAGAAGGACGACCCGCACCGCATCGACCAGAGCGACGACCCTGTCCTCGCCGAGCTCGAAACACTGCTCGACGACGACCAGGTCGGCCGAGCCCCTCGGGCGAAGAAGGTCGCGAAGCGTGCCCGCGACTTCGAGACGGTCCGCGTCCCCTTGCGCCTACCCCCGGGGTTCGACGACGCGCACAAGATCACTGGCCGCGGCGTGTCCGCGGCGGCGGGTGACTACCTGCTGTGGTGCGAGGTGCTCGCCCACGCCAGGAAGAACGGGACCGACGTCGTCCTCATCACCGACGACGCCAAGACGGATTGGTGGCAGAAGGTCCCGGGCGGGCGCGACGTGCCGCACCCGCTCCTGGTGTCGGAGTTCCAGCGCGAGACGGGACAGAGGTACTACCAGCTCTCCACGCGCGAGCTCTTGAGGAAGGCTGACGACGCCCTCGCCATCTCCGTCACGTCCCAGAACCTGGAGGAGGAGGACGAGCTCGCGGCGGCGGTCGAGGCCGAGCGGGCCCTGGAACGGATCACCGACTTCCGGGGCCGTCTCACCGTATCCGCGGCAGCGTCCGCCGTCGAGAACGATCTTCTCCGGACCTATGGCCCCAGTTGGAACCTCTCTGACAGCGACCGGGAGCGTCTGATCGCGGCAGCGAGCCGTGGGTTGAGCTCGCAGATCC
>JAEXXY010000277.1 GCA_023451855.1 Actinomycetes bacterium | reverse complement strand
CCACGTCGCCCGGCCGTCACGGCAGGACCCTCGGCACGGTCGCCGTCGCCCCGGCCGAGATGCCGTAGTGGCCGACGCGGTCGTCGAGCAGGCCCTCGACGGCGAGCACGACGACGGCGGGGCCGTTGCCCGCGCGGGCGTGGTCGACCGTGGCGACGACGTCGGCGGTCTCCGACTTCGAGCGCACCGCCGCCACGGCGTCCGACGATGCCGGCTGACCGGCGGCCGCCACCGGCTCGCCTCCCGCGACGACGGTGCCGTTGGAGCCCGACGCGAGGCCCGAGACGATGGACCGGATGCTCTCGCTCCGGGTGTCGACAGCGGCCTGCGTGCCCGCGAAGTCACCGGAGACCACGACGGCGAGGTCGGCGGGCGCGAGGTCGTCCGCGCTGCTGTCGACGAGCCCGGCGTCGGACAGCACCTTGAGCGCGGCCGTGCGCTGGGCCGAGGACGTCGTCTCGGTGCGCGACACGAGCAGGTGCGTCAGCACCTCGTCGAGGAGCGCGTCACCCGAGGCGTTCGTGTGCAGCCCGAGAGCTGCCGCCGAAGCCTTGGCCGCCTGCTCGCGGTCGGCGGCCTGCGACGGGTCGAACCAGTCCGGGCTCACGGTGACGGTCCCGGTGCTCGTGGCGCCGCTCTGCGGGACGACGTTCTCGAGGTCGTCGGCGAGCGTGCCGTCCGCCGACGGGAGCACGACGGTGACGACCCGGTGCCCGGTCAGACGGCCCTGCACGACGCGCGGCTGCACCGCGGTCTCGTACTCGTCGGAGGCCTCGACGAGCTTCTCGCTAGTCGTCAGCTTGTCGTTGAGCGTCTGCTTCTCCGAGCGGAGCGCGATGACCTGGTCGCCGAGGGTGTCCCCGATCGTCGACTGCAGCGGCCCGGCGCCGAGGACGATGCCGACGGCGAGCGCGAGGAAGATCGAGATGATGGAGACGAGGTGGTATCGGAAGTCGATCACGTGAAGTTCCCAACGATGGCGTTCCAGAGGTCGTCCCAGCGTGCGGCGACGACCTGCAGCCACGCCTCCCCGCCGGGTGTCGCCGCGAGCGCGGCGAACAGGGCGAGCAGGCCGGCGATGCACATGGCGACGAGCAGGCGTCCGGGGATGCGCGCCCGGTACAGGCGACTGACGCCCTTGGCGTCGACGAGCTTGCCTCCGACGCGCAGGCGGGTCAGGAAGGTCGAGGCCTGACCGTCGCGGCCCTTGTCGAGGAACTCGACGAGCGTGACGTGCGTGCCGACGGCGACGATGAGCTCGGCCCCGGCATCGTCGGCGAGCAGCATGGCGACGTCCTCGCTCGTGCCGGCGGCCGGGAAGACGACCGGCTCGATGCCGAGGGCCTGCACCCGGGCCAGACCGGGGGCGCGACCGTCGCGGTAGGCGTGGACGACGACCTCGGCACCGCACGTCAGCGCCTGGTCGGACACCGAGTCCATGTCGCCGACGATGAGGTCGGGCTTGTGCCCGGCCTCGAGGATCGCGTCGGCACCGCCGTCGACCCCGATGAGGACGGGCCGGTACTCGCGGATGTAGGGACGCAGCGTCTCGAGGTCTTCGCGGTAGTGGTAGCCGCGGACGACGATGAGGCAGTGGCGACCGTCGATCTCGGTCGTGATCGGCGGGATGCCGATGCCGTCGAGGAGCAGGTCGCGCTCCTTGCGGATGAACTCCATGGTGTTCGTCGCGAAGGCCTCGATCTGCACCGCCAGACCGGCTCGCGCCTCGTGCATGTCGGCCGCCACGGCCTCGGCGTCGAGGAGCCGCCCGGTCGCGACCCTGCGCTCCCCCTCCCACAGGTCGTCGCCGTCGAGGCGCAGTGACGCGCCGTCCTCGAGGTCCATGACGTCATGGCCGGCCGTGTCGAGCAGGGGGATGCCGGCCTCGACGAGGATCTGCGGGCCCAGGTTGGGGTAGCGCCCGCTGATCGACGCCGCGGCGTTGACGACCGCGGCCGGGCGGGCCGTCACGAGGGCGTCGGCGCTGACCTTGTCGAGGTCGGTGTGGTCGATGACGGCGATGTCGCCGGGTTGCAGCCGCTTCGTGAGGTTCTTGGTGCGCCGGTCGACGCGCGCAGGACCGACCACGCCCGGACCGGACTCGGGGACGTGGCCGCGGCGGCGGATGGAGATCGACATGGCAGGCCAATCCTTCCACGTCGGCCCGGACGTGCCGTCACGGCTCGTCGGCGGTGGGACGCGCCGCGTCAGGACGCCTTGCTCCGCTCCTTCGACCGACCCGCCGACTTACCCGCCGTGCGCCCCTTGCCGCTGGTCGACGCAACACGCCCGCCCGCCGGCCTCCGGGCGGCCTCGGCACGGGCCGACGCCGTCTGCTCGAGGAGGTCCTCGGCGTGGGCCAGGCCCGCCTCGGAGTCGGGGTCGCCGCCCATCATCCGCGAGAGCTCGCGCAGCCGGTCCGGGCCCTCGACGGTGCTGACGCTGCTCGTGGTGACGCGTCCGTCGTCGGCCTTGTGCACGACGAGGTGCCGGTCGGCGAAGGCCGCGACCTGGGCGAGGTGGGTGACGACGATGACCTGTGCCTGCTCGGCGAGAGCCGCGAGCCGGGCCCCGACGTCGAGCGCCGCGCGGCCGCCGACCCCGGCGTCGACCTCGTCGAAGACGAAGGTGGGCGGTCCGGACGTCGCGGTGTGCGCGCCGACGACCTCGAGCGCGAGCATGACGCGTGAGAGCTCGCCTCCGCTGGCGGCTCGGGCGACGCTCCTCGGCTGGGCGCCGGCGTTGGCTGCGAGGAGGATCTCGATGTCGTCGATCCCCGTGCGGGACAGGCGCACCCGGTCGCCGCCCGGCAGGGGCGTACCCTCGGGGTCGGTGCGGTGGCGGACGTCGACGGCGAGCACCGCCTTGCCCATGGACAGGTGCGCGAGCTCCTCCGAGACGCGGGTCGCGAACTCCTGCGCCGCGGCACGGCGGGCGTCCGAGAGGGCGACCGAGGCCTCGACGAGCTCGGCCTCGAGCGCCTCGAGCTCGGACGCCAGGCCCGCGACCCGGTCGTCGGCCCGGACGAGCTCGTCGAGGCGCGCGGCCGAGCGCTGCCCCCAGGCGAGCACCTCGTCGACGGTCTCGCCGTACTTGCGCGTCAGCGCGCCGAGCGCGGCGCGTCGCTGCTGGACGAACGAGAGCCGCTCGGGGTCGAGCTCGACGTCGTCGAGGTAGGCGGCGAGGTCGGCCGAGAGCTCGCCGACGAGCGTGCCGACCTCGTGGAGCCGCTCGTCGAAGCCGCGCAGGGCCTCGTCGTGGTCGGTGGCCGGTGCGAGCGCCGACCGGGCGCCCGCGAGCAGCTCGCGGACGTTGGGGGCCGACTCAGCGGCGATCTCGTCGCCGCTGAGCTCGGCGAGGGCCTGGCCGGCCGCGAGGCGCAGCGTGTCGGCGTGGGCCAGCCGCTCGTCCTCGGCGCGGAGTGCGAGGTCCTCCCCCGGCTGGGGGTCGACGGACTCGATCTCCTCGAGCGAGGCGGTCAGCCCGTCGATCTCGCGGGCGCGCTCGCGCGCCTCGCCCACGAGCCGCTCGTGCTCCCGACGGGTCTCGCGCCAGCGGTCGTGCAGCGCAGCGACGCGCTCGCGCAGCTCGTGCAGGGGTGAGCCGCCGAAGTCGTCGAGGACCTCCCGGTGCGCGTCGCCCTGCTTGAGCCGCCACTGGTCGGCCTGGCCGTGCACGGCCACGAGCAGCTCGCCGAGCTCGGCGAGGACCCCCACCGGGGC
>JAEXXY010000272.1 GCA_023451855.1 Actinomycetes bacterium | reverse complement strand
TCGAGCACGTCGGCGTGGACGCGCTCGCCCCGGCCCTCGAGGCGCGGACGTGACTGCAGGTCGGTGAGGCGTACGAGCGTCACGGCGAGGAACTCGGCATCGACCTCGATGAAGTCGTGCGTGCCGTCGCCCCGGTCGAGCAGCAGCGCCGAGACTCGGTCGAGCCAGCCCTCGTGCAGGCGCGTGCCGCTCGGGGTGGACACCTCGACCTCGAGGCGGGCGCACGGCTCCTCGACGGTGCCGAGCCCGGCCCGGACCGACGGGTGCGCCCGCCCCTCGACCGCGACGCCCGACGCCGCGAACGGCACGGTGGCGACGGTGGCGACGGGGTCGCCCGACCGTCCGACGTGGTCGACGAGGGCGAAGAACGTGTCCGCGTCGGCGCGCAGCCGCGCGGTCGAGGCGTCGAACTCGAGCGTGCCGATGGGGCCTGCTGCGTGGTGGTCGTCCGTGTGCATGCTGCTGCCTACCGTGTTCCCCCTGGGGCATGGCCCCGTGCGATGTACTCGCCCCCGCGAGTGCCGTGCGAAGCAATGATGGGGCAAATCCTCCTCAGATGGACGGTTACGACGGTCGAATCTGCGTCCGATGACCGATTCCGTGGGACGACCGTGGTCGGCGCTAGGGTCACCCGCGTGGTCGAGGTGATCGTCGAGGTGGTGGGGGTGGGTGCCTCCGGGCTGCCGTCGCTCGGTGCGGACGCGCGTCGGGTCGTCGACGGCGCGGACGTTCTCGTCGGCGGGACGCGGCACCTGGAGCTGGCCGCGGACCTCGCCCCGGACGCCGAGCGGGTGCCGTGGCCCTCGCCGCTGCTGTCGGGGCTGCGCGAGCTGCTCGGACGCGTCGCGGGGCGTCGTGTCGTCGTGCTCGCCAGCGGCGACCCCCTCGTCTCCGGGATCGGCTCGACGCTCGTCGCCGCACTCGGCCCCGACGCGGTCCGGATCCACCCGGGCGTCTCGTCCGTGGCGCTGGCCCGAGCCCGGATGCGGTGGTCGGCGGAGGAGTCCGACGCCGTGACAGTGGTCGGCCGTGACGTCGACCGGCTCCGTCGCGAGCTCGCCCCGGGCCGGCGCCTGGTCGTGCTGACGGGTGGGCCCGACGCGCCCGGGCGGGTCTGCGCGGTGCTCACGGAGGAGGGGTACGCCTCGAGCCGCGTCACGGTGCTCGGCCACCTCGGCGCCGACGACGAGACGCGCACTGACGGCGTCGCCGGGACGTGGCCCGGTGGGGTCGCCCCGGCGCTGCACCTCGTCTGCGTCGAGTGCGTGCCCGACGCCGGTGCCCGTCCGCGCTCGCTCGCGCCCGGCCTGCCCGACGACGCCTTCGACCATGACGGCCAGCTGACGAAGCGCGTCGTGCGGGCCGCTGCCCTCGCCCACCTCGCCCCGCAGCCCGGCGACGTCCTCTGGGACCTCGGCGCCGGAGCCGGGTCCGTCGGCATCGAGTTCGCCCGCCAGCATCCGCGCAACCACGTCGTCGCGGTCGAGCGCGACCCGGTCCGGGCCGAGCGGGTGCGCGCCAACGCCCGACGCCTC
The DNA here is from genome assembly GCA_023451855.1 of Actinomycetes bacterium. GTDB lineage: Bacteria > Actinomycetota > Actinomycetes > Actinomycetales > Dermatophilaceae > Monashia. The sequence continues at coordinate 6,761 of JAEXXY010000272.1, read as the reverse complement.
GGCGTGCCCGGCCTCGAGGTCGTCGAGGCTCGCTCGGCCGACGTCGTCGACGACCTGCCCACGCCGGACGCCGTGTTCGTCGGCGGCGGGGCAAGCGCCGAGCTGCTCGAGCGGGCTTGGGCTGCTCTGGCGCCCGGTGGTCGAGTCGTCGTCCACGGCGTCACCGTCGAGACCGAGCTGCTGCTCCACGACGCCCGTGCCCGGCACGGCGGTGCGCTCACCCGCATCGCCGTCGAGGACCTCGAGCCGCTCGGCTCGCTCACCGGGTGGAAGCCCGCCCGAGCCGTCGTCCAGTGGTCGGCGACGAAGCCGCACCCCGCCACCGAGGAGCCTGCGTGACTGTCCACTTCATCGGCGCCGGACCCGGGGCGGCCGACCTGCTCACCCTCCGAGCCACCCGCCTCATGGCCACCTCCCCGGTCTGCCTCTACGCCGGCACGTACATCGGTGCCGAGGTGCTCGCCCACTGTCCCGACGGCGCGACGCTCGTCGACACCCAGCACCTGTCGCTCGACATGATCGTCGCGCGCTGCCTCGAGGCTCACGAGGCGGGGCACGACGTCGCGCGGCTCTGCTCGGGCGACCCGTCGATCTACTCCGCCGTCGCCGAGCAGACCCGGCGCCTCGACCGCGCCGGCGTGCCCTGGGACGTGACGCCCGGCGTCCCGGCCTACGCCGCGGCCGCCGCGCTCGTCGGCCGCGAGCTGACCGTGCCCGAGGTGACCCAGTCGGTCGTGCTGACCCGCGCGCACCGCGACTCGACGGCGATGCCGCCCACCGAGGCGCTCGCGAACTTCGCCCGTACCCGTGCAACGCTCGTGCTGCACCTGGCGATCCGGCACGTGCGCCGCCTGGCCGCCGAGCTCGTCGACGACTACGGCACCGACTGCCCCGTCGTCGTCGTCGCGAACGCCGAGCAGCCCGACCAGCTCGTCCTGCGCGGCACGCTCGCCGACGTCGCGGACGCGGTGGAGCAGGCCGGCCTGCGGCAGGCCGCGGTCATCCTCGTGGGACACGCCCTCGGCGCCCGCGAGACCGACGACTTCGTCGAGTCTCACCTGTACGGAACGCGAATCACGCACCGGCAGTGAGTGTTTGGGTGTCCTGATGGCGTCGGGACGCGTCGTGTGTCAGGATGCGACTGCCGCAGTGCACGGGAAGTCGGTGTGATTCCGACGTGGTCCTCGCCACTGTGACCAGGGAGCAAGTCCCCACCACCGCCACTGACGACCGCAGGTTCGCGCCGGGTCGTCGGGAAGGCCGGGGAGGAGTGTCGATCTGGAAGCCAGGAGACCGGCTGCGGCGTGATCTGTCCACGAGGCATGGAAGAAAGGGTCCATCCACCATGGCCACTGCTGCCGTCGCAACCCCCACCACCCGCATCGACGTGCCCGCCTGGGCGTGGGCGCTGCTCGCGTTCGCCGTCTTCGCGCTCTACTTCCTCGCGCAGGAGAACGGCGCGCTGCTCAGCACGCCTGCCGCGCAGATGCTCCACGAGCTGACGCACGACGCGCGCCACGCCCTCGGCGTCCCCTGCCACTGAGGTGGGGGTGAGCTTCGGCTCCGTGCTGCGGCGCGGGGCGCTCTCCGGCGTGCTCTCCGGCCTGGCGTCCGCCGCCGTCATCTGGCTGGTGGTCGAGCCGGTCATCCGTCGCGCGCTCGCGATCGAGGACGCGCGCGGCGAGCACGCCCACGGCGGAGGGCAGTCCGGTCTCGGGCTGCCCGCGTCGCTGCTCGCGCACGGGGGCGACGAGCCGCTCGTCTCGCGCACGGCCCAGGTCGTGGCAGGCGGCGTCACCGCGGTCCTCGTCGGGCTCGCCGTCGGCGTCGTCTTCGCCGTCGTCTTCGCGCGGATGCGCGACCGGCTGCCCGGGCGTGGCGACCTCGCTCGCGCTTTCGTGCTCACCGCCGTCGGGTTCGCCGCGGTCAGCCTCCTTCCCGGGCTGAAGATGCCCGCCAACCCGCCGGCGGTGGGCGACCCCGACACCGTCGGGCAACGCACGACGCTCTACGTCCTCGTCCTCCTGCTCGGGGTGGCGCTGGCGCTCGCGGTGCCGACGCTCCACCGCGCGCTGGCGGGACGCGTCGAGCCCCCGACGCGCTGGGCTCTGGACGTGCTCGCGGTCGTCGTCGGTGTCGCGCTCGTCTTCGCCCTCGTGCCGGGGACGCCCGACGTCGTCTCGGCGGACGTGCCGGGCGACCTGCTCTGGGACTTCCGCCTCGCCTCGCTGGCCCAGCTCGCGACGATGTGGCTCACCCTCGGGATCTCGTTCGGGCTGCTCATGGAACGCGCTCAGCGACACGAACGGGTCCCCGCGTGAACCGCACTGGCGAGCGACTGTGCATCGTCCGCGCCTGCCGCGACTGCTGCTGCGGCACCGCGGCCAAGCATCCGGGCGTCGACCACGACGGGCTCCTCGCCCGGCTCCAGGCCGGCACCCGGGGCCGCGCCCGCGTGCTGCGCAGCGTGTGCCTGCTCGCCTGCGACGAGTCGAACGTCGTCGTCGTGACGCCCTCGCCGATCGGGCGCAGCCAGGGTGGTCGACCCACCTGGCTGCGCCGGGTGCTCGACGACGCGACGGTCGACGCCGTGGCGCTGTGGGTGCGCCGCGGCGGGCCGGGCGTCGTGCCTCCACCGGTCGAGCTCGAGGGGTCCCTGTTCGCGCCGGCCGCCCTGTCGGTGACCTACGCCCCGGTCGACGCCGTGGGCGCGGGGGCCTGAGCCCTCGGACGCACCCGCACCACCGCCCGCGTCAGCCGGGGGACGGCGCCGGTCAGACGGCGTTCGGCGTCCTCGGCGACGACCTCTGCGGCCTCGAGAGTGAGGCTGTGCTCGACCTCGACGACGGCCTCTGCGTGCACCTCGTGGCCCACCCAGCGCAGCCGCACGTCGTCGACGCCCAGCACGCCGCGAACGTGGGAGAGCGCGGCCTCGGCGGCGTCCACGAGTCCCGGCTCGACACCGTCCATGAGGCGTCGGAACACCTCGCGGGCCGCAGTGCGCAGCACGAGGAGGATGGCGACCGTGATGAGCAGGCCCACGACGGGGTCGGCCCACGTCCACCCGACGGCGACGCCGCCGGCGCCGACGAGCACGGCGAGCGAGGTGAGGCCGTCGGTGCGCGCGTGGTGGCCGTCGGCGACGAGGGCCGCCGAGCCGATGGCGCGGCCCTCACGGATCCGGAAGATCGCCACACCCTCGTTGCCGAGGAACCCGATGAGGCCGGCGACGGCCACCCAGCCGAGGTGGTGCACGGGCGCGGGGTTCAGGAGGCGGGCGATCGCCTGCCACGCCGCGAGCACCGCCGACAGGGCGATCATCGCGACGACGAAGAGGCCGGCGAGGTCCTCGGCGCGGCCGTAGCCATGGGTGTAGCGACGTGTCGTCGCGCGGCGGCCGATGACGAAGGCGATCCACAGCGGGATGGCCGTCAGTGCGTCGGAGAAGTTGTGGATCGTGTCGGCGAGCAGCGCCACCGATCCGGATGCGACGACGACGAGCAGCTGCAGCAGGGCCGTGGCGCCAAGGCCCACGAGGCCGAGGCGGACGGCGCGGACGCCGCGGGCGCTCGACTCGAGGGCGTTGTCGAGCGAGTCGGTGACGTCGTGCGAGTGCGGCGTGACGGCCTGCCGCACCCGCGCCCAGACCCCCGTGCCGTGCTGGTGCTCGTGCTGGTGCTCGTGCTGGTGGTCGTGCGCCCGCTCGTGCACGGGTGAGGCTCCGGACATGCCTGACATCCTATCTGCATACCTGCGAAGGTAAGAATGCACGTAGGCTCGGCTGCATGCACGAGGGACTGCCCGAGCTGTCGATGCCCGAGGACGAGCAGGCGCACCTGGCCGCCGAGACCTTCCGGATGCTCGCCGACCCCACCCGCATCAAGCTGTTGTGGGCGCTGCTGCAGGGCGAGTCGTCGGTGACGTGCCTGGCCGACCTCGCCGGCGTCAGTCCGACCTCCGTGAGCCAGCACCTGGCCAAGCTGCGACTGGCCGGACTCGTCCGGGGGCGCCGCGAGGGCACCTTCGTCTACTACACGGCGGCGGACACGCACGTGCACGCCTTGCTCGCCGAGGCGCTCTTCCACGCCGACCACACCGAGCGCGACCTCGGCGCCGAGACCGACCACCAGCACCGCATGCCCGCCGCCGGGCGCGCCCCACAACCCAGGGAGTCGGGGCGGTAGGGCGCGCAGGGTCAGTGACGCAGGGTCATCGGCGCAGCGTCACCCAGCGCTCGTCGACGACGAAGCCCAGGGTGCGGTTGGACGCGAGGATCGCGGCGTTGTCCTGCGACCCGCCGGTCCGGACGGCCGTGACCCCCTCGGCAGCGAGAGCCAGCAGCGACGCCGCCTTGACGCCGGTGGCGAGCCCGACGCCGCGCCACGCCGGCGTCACGACCGTGACGTCGACCTCGGCCCGGGCCCCGTCGACGTCGACGTAGGTCATCGCCACGAGGCCGCCGTCGGGATGGAGGGCGCCGAAGGCGCGCCGGCGGCGGCGGCCCGGAGCACCGCGTGGTCGGTCGCCCGGAGGTCGATCTCGGCTGCCCATGACCCCGCGCTCACCGACCAGCCCTCCGTGAGCAGCGTCGGCACCCGAGGGTCGTCGGAGCGAAGGACGATCGGCGAGGTCGGCACCGGGTCATCGTGGCAGCCTCCGCCTCCGGCGGCGCCGTAGGGTGAGCCCATGACGGACGCCTCCCGCACCACGTACGTGCTCGTCGACGGCGAGAACATCGACGCCACGCTCGGCACCTCGATCCTCGGCCGGCGTCCGCGCCCGGAGGAGCGTCCGCGCTGGGAGCGCCTGCTCCAGTTCGCCGAGGAGTCGTGGGGCCAGCCGGCTCAGGGTCTCTTCTTCCTCGCGGCGAACACCGAGCTGCCGATGGCGTTCGTCCAGGCGTTGCTCGCGATCGGGTACCGGCCGGTGCCGCTGTCCGGTGCGCCCGGCCAGAAGGTCGTCGACATCGCCATCCAGCGCACCCTCGTCGAGCTGCGTGGCCGCGAGGCCGACGTCGTCCTCGTCAGCAACGACGGCGACTTCCTCGAGCAGCTCGGCGACGTGCTCGACGGCCGCCGGGCCGGGGTCGTCGGCTTCACGGAGTTCCGCAACAAGGGCTTCGACGCACTGACCGAGCGGGGCCTGCAGCTCTTCGACCTCGAGTACGACGTCCTGGCCTTCAACACGCACCTGCCGCGGGTCCGGATCATCCCGATCGACGAGTTCGACCCGTCCCAGTTCCTCTGAGCCGCAGTGGGGCCGGCCCCGCCTGTCAGTCGACGAAGCGGGGCGTCCACACCTGGCCCAACGGCGTGACCCGGGTTCGCGTCGCGCCGACCATGACGAGGCACTTCATGTCGATCGACGCCGGGTCGAGCTCGCCGAGCGTCGTGACGGTCAGCGACTCCTCGGCCCGACCGACGTCGCGCCCGACGACCACCACCTGGTCGGCGCCGCGGACCTCCAGCAGCAGGTCGCGGGCCAGCGCCACCTGCTCGGTGCGGCTGCGCGAGGCCGGGTTGTAGATCGCGATCGCGAGGTCGGCCTCGGCGGCGGCGCGCAGGCGTGCAGCGACGACGTGCCACGGCTTGAGCCGGTCGGACAGGGAGATGACGGCGAAGTCGCCGCCCAGCGGTGCGCCCGCTCGCGCCGCGACCGCCTGGGCCGCGGTCACGCCCGGCACGACGCGGACCGGTACGTCGCCGTAGCCGTGCGCCTCGGCGGCCTCGAAGACCGCAGAGGCCATGCCGAACACCCCGGCGTCACCACCGGACACGACGGCGACCCGCTCACCCTTGCGGGCCAGCTCGAGGGCGTCCCGGGCGCGGTCGACCTCGACGGTGTTGCCCGACGCGTGCCGCGTCAGCCCCTCCCGCTGCGGCACGCGCGCGACGTACGGCGCGTACCCGACGACGTGCCCGACGCCGGCCAGCTCGGCCGACGCTTCCGGCGTGAGCCATCGCTCCGGGCCGGGCCCGAGTCCCACCACGACCACTTCACCCACCGCGTCCCCTGTCGGTGGCCGGACCGAAGAGTATTGCACGGCAATGGATTTCGTCATCGACGACGCGGCACGGCCGGCGGCGTCGGCGCGCAGGTCACGCCCCGGTACGACGACCATGGACATGTAGGGCACGGTCGACGCGTCGACGTCGGCGACGGGCAGCACGCGCTCCGCCTCGCTGCTCGCGCGCTCGACGTACCGCGCCTCGTCGAGGCGGCCGGCCTGGCGCAGTGCCTCGCGGACGTGCTCGAAGGTGCGGCCCAGCTTCATGACGACGGCGGCCTCGGTGTCGGCCAGGCGTCGGGCGAGCTCGGGCACCGGCAAGGTCCCGGGCAGGATCGTCAGGACGTCCTCGTGCCGGCACAGGCCCGTGGCGACCGCCGCCGCGGACCCGCTGACCGACGTCACGCCGGGCACGACCGCGGTGTCGTACCGGTCGGCGAGCCGGTCGTGCAGGTACATGTACGTGCCGTAGAAGAGCGGGTCACCCTCGGCGAGCACGACGACGTTGCGGCCCGAGTCCAGATGAGCTGCAAGGCGATCCGCTGATGCGTCGTAGAAGTCGGCCATGAGGCCGTGGTAGCCCAGGGGGTGGTCGGTCGAGCCCGTCGTCACCGGGTAGACGAGCAGCTCCTCGATGACGCCGTCACGGACGTACGGGGCCGCGATGCGTCGCGCGATCGAGTCGCCGCGCGGGCCGCTGTGGTAGGCCACGACGTCGGCCTCGCCGATGAGTCGGGCTGCCTTGACGGTGACG
>JAEXXY010000245.1 GCA_023451855.1 Actinomycetes bacterium | reverse complement strand
TCCACACGATGTCGATCCGGGAACCGGACGCCGGCGCGGGGTTCGTGCTGACCGACAGGTTGCCGTCGTTGCCGGTGAGCACGACGCCGTCCGCGGTCGCGCGCACGACGGCGACGTGCGACGGTCCGAGCTGGTAGGCCCACCCGGCGGTGCCGGTGACGCGCCCACCCGACAGCACGCCGGGGCGGGCGCCGAACGCGCCGGCGGGCGCGAGCAGGCCCGCGAGCGCCTTGCGGGCCTCGACAGGGGTGGTGCCGCGGGTGGCGTCCTTGCGGACGAACAGGCCACGGAACAGGGCCATGTCATGCCTCCTGGGGGGTGACGAGGGCGCGCAGCTCGTCGAGCTGTGCGGTGAGGTCGGCGATCTGGCGGGCTTGGTCGTCGAGGCGGCGTTGCTGGTGCTGGACGACGGGCACGAGGGCGGCGGTGAGGCGGTCGTAGGCGATCGCGTCGGGGCGGCCCTGCTCGTCGTAGAGGACCCACTGCGCGAGCCCGGCGTCGTCGAGCTCCTCGGCGATGAACCCGACGTAGCGGGTCCGGACGTCGGGATCGGCCTCGACCTCGAGTCGGTCGCGCCACGTGCGCGGGCGCAGCTTGAGCACGTCGTCGACGTCGACGGCCAGGTCCTCGACGTCCTGCTTGTACCGCAGGGACGACGTCGAGCGCTGGACGACCCCGGTCGTCCCGATGTAGCAGTTGCCAGCGTTCGACGTCGTCTCGTGGTCGATGAACACCCGGGCGGTAGCGGAGCGCAGGACGATCTGCCCGCCGGAGTCGAGGGTGAGCCCGGCCGACCCCTTCACGGTCGCGGTGCCGTCGGTGGCCTCGACCCACGCGCTCTTGCCCTTGAGGGTGCCCCACCCGTTCATCGCCTCGAGGTAGACGTTGCCGTCGGTTGCCTGGAAGGTCGCGTACTTGGACAGCGACCAGAGGTTGTCGACGGGGCTTTCCACCTGGCCGATGTAGACGGAGCGGCTGCCGTCTGCGTCGACCTTGGCCATGAACACGTCCGGGCCCTGGGCGGCGTCGTCGTTGTCGGGACCGATGGGCGCCTGGATGAGCAGTCCCGTGCCGAAGGGGCTGCCGTCGGCGAGGGTGATCGGCCCGAAGTACGCCGCGGGTGATCCGTCGGTGTGCTCCGCGGTGATGGCGCCACCGTCCTTGACGGTGAGCCCGCCGGAGCTGATGGTCGCGGACTGCAGCGGGGCGGCAGTCTCGCGGTCGGCGAGGCGCCGCTTGATCTCTCGCAGCTCGATCAGGAGCGGGCCGAGCGGTGACGGGTTCTCCGGGGCGCGGCCCTTCCACCCCTGGTCGTCGCTCATCGGTTCTCCATCGTCGGGGCGAGCTTCACGCTCACCGAGGCGGACAGGTCACCGGACACCGACAGGACGCGAGACCGGTAGCGCCCCTCGCGCAGATACTCGTGCGTGGCGGGGACGTGTACGCGGGCCCAGTCCCCCGGCCGGTAGGTGCCCAGGCGCGGGGCGGTGTCGGCTCGGACTGTGAGCGCCCATGTCTGCCACGGTCGCCGTGCGGTGTCCGCGAGCGCCGCGGCGTGGGCGTCGAGGGTGGACTGCTCGAGGACGGACGTGAACGATCCGGTGGCCTCGAGCAGGGGGTACCCGGCGGCGAGGGGGGCCGGGTCGTAGGCGGTGCCGAGCATGAGGGCGCTCTCCATGCCGGAGCCGATGGCCCAGGTGCGTTGCGCGACGCCGGTCGCGTCGACGTCGACGGAGAGCTTGGTGAGGGGCCCGCGTGCGGTGCCGCGGTCCCAGGCCCAGTCATCGCCTGCCTGATGCAGTAGGGGGAAGGCGGTGGTGCCGGCGCGCATGACCCATTCGATCCGCAGGCCGTCGCCCGTGAGGCGGGGCTGCAGCGCGATGTCCGGGCCGCCGGCCACCTCGATGAGCTGCCGCACGCGTTCGCCCACGACGCCGAGCTCGTAGCCGGGGTAGTTGCGTACCGCGCTGCCGAGCTCGTCGTCGGGGAGCACGAGCGGCAGGGAGCCGCCGGCGTGGCTCATCGACGTCTGGATGAGCCGCTTCGCGATGGTGGCGAGCGACAGACCGGACCATGACAGGGTCGTGGTCTGGGCTCGCTCGCCCGCGGCGAGGACCTTGACGACGAGGCGGTGGTCGAACACGGACATGAGTCCGGCGGCGCCGACCTTGAGCTCGCCGGTGTTGTCGTTGAAGCCGTGCTTCCAGATCGGACCGGCCTCGAGCACGTCGCCGTCGTCGGTGACCGCGGCGAGGTAGCAGCGGGTGGGCTCGAGGTAGCCGAGCAGCTCGCGGCGGGCGCGGACGTCGCGGGTGCGCAGGGGCACGGTCGCGTCGATGGTGCCGGCGTCGTTGAGGACGGTCGACCATGCGCCGCCGTTGTCGGTCGTGGGGACGGTCGCGAGGATCTTGCCGGTGACGAGCTCGCCGCACACGATGCGGATCACAGGGGCCTCCTCACCACCAGGCCGGCGCCCAGGTGACCCCGAGCGTGGCGGACGTGTAGGAC
>JAEXXY010000236.1 GCA_023451855.1 Actinomycetes bacterium | reverse complement strand
TCACGTCGGCGTTCGTCAGCCCGAGCGGCAACCTGCGCTGCGTCGTCACCGGCGGCGCACCGGCGCCGGCGTGCGAGGTCGTCGAGGGACGCGTCACGTCCCCGGGCCCGGGGACGTGCAAGCCGGGCGGCGCGAGCGACATCGGCCGCATCGAGCTGGCGCCCGGTGGGGCTGTCCCGGTGTGCAACAGCGACACCGTCACCCGCCCGCAGGCCCCGAAGCTCGAGTACGGGTCGCGTACGTCGGCGCCGGGCCCGGTGCAGTGCGTCAGCGAGGAGTCCGGCGTCACCTGCGTCGACCAGGCCCACCAGCACGGCTTCTTCCTGGCCCGCCGCACCTTCGTCACCTTCTGAGCGCGGCACCTTCTGAGCGCGGCCCGGCTCGGGACGCCGTCGCGGGGGCGGGCACGAGCGACACGTAGGATTGGGGTCCACGAGCGCCGGTCGCCGGATGCGCGCCGTGGACGACCTGCCAACCCGACGACCGAGGGGCCGCCGTGGCGCACCTGCTCATCCTCCATCTCGCAGCAGCGGTCGTCGCTCCCCTGCTCGCGAGACACCTGCGCGCCAAGGCGTTCGCCGTCCTCTCCCTCGTGCCGGCCGTGTCGTTCGTCTGGCTGCTCTCGGTGGCGGGCGAGGTCCGCGACGGGCACGGACCCGTCGAGCAGGTGCCGTGGGTGCCGGGACTCGGCCTCGACCTCGACTTCCGCCTCTCGACGCTGCAGTGGGTGCTCGCGCTGCTCGTCACCGGCATCGGCGCCCTCGTCCTGCTCTACTGCACGTGGTACTTCGCCGACGACGACCCCACGATCTGGCGGTTCTCGTCGGTCTTCACCGCCTTCGCCGGCGCGATGCTCGGCCTCGTCCTCACCGACAACTTCCTCGTGCTCTACGTCTTCTGGGAGCTGACGACGGTCCTGTCCTACCTGCTCATCGGGCACAACCCGGCCAGCTCGACCAACCGGCGCGCAGCGATGCAGGCCCTCGTCGTCACGACGTTCGGCGGCCTCGCGATGCTCGTGGGCATCATCGCCCTCGGCGTCCACCACACGTACTCGATCTCCGGGCTGCTCGCCGACCCGCCGCCGCTCGACGCCGTCACGGTGGCCGCGGTCGTGCTGCTGCTCGTCGGGGCGCTGTCGAAGTCGGCGCTCGTGCCCTTCCACTTCTGGCTGCCCGGCGCCATGGCCGCACCGACGCCGGTCAGCGCGTACCTGCACGCCGCGGCGATGGTCAAGGCCGGCGTCTACCTCGTCGCGCTCCTCGCGCCGGCCTTCGCCGGGGCGCCGGCCTGGCACGTGCTCACCCTCGGCCTCGGGCTGCTGACGATGTCGGTCGGCGGCTGGCGCGCCCTGCGCCAGAACGACATCAAGCTGCTCCTCGCGTACGGCACGGTGAGCCAGCTCGGCTTCATGGTCGCCGTCGCCGGGCTCGGCACCCGCACGGCAGGGCTCGCGGCCCTCGCCCTCGTCGTGGCGCACGCCCTCTTCAAGTCGACCCTCTTCCTCACCGTCGGCGTCGTCGACAAGGCCACCGGCACGCGCGACCTGCGCGAGCTCTCCGGCGTCGGACGCCGGTTGCTGCCGGTGTCGGTGCCGGCCACCCTCGCGGCCCTGTCCATGGCCGGCGTCGTGCCGCTCGCGGGGTTCGTGTCGAAGGAGAGCGCGCTCGAGTCGCTGTGGCAGGACGTCGAGACCGGCGTGCCGCTCCCGTCGGCCTACGGCGGGCTCGCCATCGCCGGGGTCGTCGTCGGCTCGGCGCTGACGGCCGCCTACACGGCCCGGTTCCTCTGGGGCGCGTTCGCGACGAAGCCGGGAGCGGCCCCGACACGGGTCAAGGTGCCCCACCCCGGGTTCGTCCTCGCCCCGCTGCTGCTCGGCACCGCGAGCCTGCTCCTCGGACTGCTCGCGCCGCTCGAGTCACCGTGGCTCATGCCGTACGCCGAGACCCTGCCGCAGGGTGCCCCGCCCGAGCCGCTCGCGCTCTGGCACGGCGTCACGGTCCCGCTGCTGCTGTCGCTGCTGTCGATCGCCGTGGGTCTCGTCCTCTTCTGGAAGCGTGACCTCGTGGCCCGGGCCCAGACGGGCGTGCCCGCCCTCGTCGACGGCGAGCGGTCCTTCGCCCGCACGCTGCGCTGGGTCGACCGCGGCGCGGTCGAGACCACCGCCGTCACCCAGCGCGGCTCGCTGCCGATCTACCTCACCGGCATCCTGCTCGTGTTCGTCCTGCTGCCCGGGCTCGCCGCGGTCACGCAGGGACAGCTGCCGTCGGTCCGCTTGTGGGACAACGCCGGTCAGGCCGTCGTCGGGTTGATCGTCGTGGCCGCCGCGGTGCTCGTCCTCGTCACGCGGCGACGCCTCACGGCCGTCATGCTCGTCGGCGTCACCGGGTACGGCGTCTCGACGCTCTTCATCGTGCACGGCGCGCCCGACCTCGCCATCACCCAGATGCTCGTCGAGACCGTGTCGCTCGTCGTGTTCGTCCTCGCGCTGCGACGGCTGCCCACGAAGTTCACGCGGCACCCGCACTCCCCAGCCCGCACCTGGCGTCTCGGGCTCGGCCTCGCGGTCGGCTGCGCCGTGGGAGCGATCGCGCTCGTGGCCTCCGGCGGTCGCTCCACCGACCCGGTGTCGGCCGGGTTCCCCACGCAGGCCTACGAGTTCGGCCACGGCAAGAACATCGTCAACGTGACTCTCGTCGACATCCGCGCGTGGGACACCCTCGGCGAGGTGTCGGTGCTCGTCGCGGCGGCCACCGGCATCGCGAGCCTCATCTTCGTGCAGACCCGCAACACCCGGCTGTCGCGCGCGAGCGCCAAGGCGCTCCCGTCGAGCAACCCGACCCGCGGCACCTGGCTGGCCGGCGGGCGCACGATGCGCAAGGAGAAGCGCTCGGTGATCTTCGAGGTCGTGACGCGCCTCGTGTTCCACGTCATGCTCGCCGCCTCGCTCTTCCTGCTCTTCTCGGGCCACAACCAGCCCGGTGGCGGGTTCGCCGGCGGCCTCGTCGCGGGCCTGGCGCTCGTCGTGCGCTACCTCGCCGGCGGGCGGTACGAGCTCGACGAGGCGGCGCCGTTCGACGCCGGGCTCGTCGTCGGGCTCGGGCTGCTCGTCGCCGTCGCGTCGGCCCTCGCGCCACTCGCCTTCGGCGGCACGATCCTCGAGACCACGGCCGTCGACTTCACGCTCTGGCCGTGGGGCGAGGTGCACCTCGTGACGTCGTTGTTCTTCGACGTCGGCGTCTACCTCATCGTCGTCGGCATGATGCTCGACATCGTCCGCAGCCTGGGCACGGGCATCGACCGACAGATCGCCGAGGAGGCCGACGCCGGAGCACCCGAGGACGACACGACCCCCGTCTCCGCGGGGGCCGTGAGCGGCGCCTCGACCGGGGAGGTGCACGCGTGACCTCGTTCGTCCCCTCGCTCATCGAGAGCACCCTCGAACCGAACCTGACCCTGGTGCTCGTCACCGTCGGCCTCGTCGCCGCCGGCACGGCGCTCGTGCTCGACCGCAGCCTCGTGCGGGTCCTGCTCGGCGTCGTCCTCATCGGCAACGGCGTCGCCGTCCTCTACCTCGTCGTCAGCGGGCGCGCGGGCCGGGCGCCGTTCGTCGGCGAGGACCCGGCCTCGATCAGCGACCCGCTCCCCCAGGCGATGGTCCTCACGGCCATCGTCATCAGCCTCGCCACGGTCGGCTTCCTCCTCGCCCTGTCCTACCGGCTGTGGCAGATCTCGGGCACCGACGACGTGCCCGACGACGCCGAGGACGCCCGCATCCAGCGGCTGGCCGAGGCCGACGCGACGTCGGAGACCTATGACCCGTCCGAGGTGTCGACGACGACCTCCGACGAGGACGCCGAGGAGGACGCCGACGACGACGCCCGCCAGGACGCCCGCCAGGACGCCGACCAGGACGCCCTCCGAGGAGACGCCCGTGGCTGATCCGACCGTCGCGAGCGCTGCCCTCGTCGGTGCCGACCTCGTGCCCAACCTGCTGCCGATGCCGGTCCTGCTGCCGCTGCTCGGCGCGGCCCTGACGCTGGCGCTGCGTCGCTCCCCGCGCCTGCAGCGCTCCACGAGCATCGCCGTGCTCACCGCCACCGTGGCCGTCGCCGGCGTGCTCGTCTGGCAGACCGACGCGAACGGCCCGCAGGTGCTGTGGCTCGGAGCCTGGCAGGAGCCGCTCGGCATCTCCCTCGCCGCCGACCGGCTCAGCGCCCTCATGCTGCTCGTGTCGGGCGTCGTGACCCTCCTCGTGCTGCTCTTCGCCATCGGGCAGGGCCATGCCGACGAGGAGGAGGACCGCGAGAGCACGCCGCTGTCGATCTTCCACCCCACCTACCTCGTGCTGTCCGCCGGCGTGGCCAACGCCTTCCTCGCCGGCGACCTGTTCAACCTCTTCGTCGGCTTCGAGATCCTCCTGTTCAGCTCCTACGTGCTGCTGACGCTCGGCGGTTCGGCCGCCCGCATCCACGCCGGAACGACCTACGTCGTCGTCAGCCTCATCAGCTCGGCGCTGTTCCTCGTCGGCATCGCCGCGGTCTACGCCGCGACGGGCACCGTCAACCTCGCCCAGCTCGCGATCCGTGTCGAGGGCCTGGCGCCCGCTGTCGCGCTCGTGCTCCAGCTGACGCTGCTCACGGCCTTCGCCATCAAGGCGGCCGTCTTCCCGATGTCGGCGTGGCTGCCCGACAGCTACCCCACGGCGCCGGCGCCGGTCACCGCGGTCTTCGCCGGCCTGCTGACCAAGGTCGGCGTCTACGCGATCATCCGCACCCAGACGCTGCTGTTCCCCGACTCGCCGCTGCAGGGCCTGCTCATGTGGGCGGCCCTGCTGACGATGGTCGTCGGCATCCTCGGAGCCGTGTCGCAGACGGGCCTGAAGAGGATCCTGTCGTTCACGCTCGTCAGCCACATCGGCTACATGATCTTCGGCATCGCCCTGTCCAGCACGCAGGGCACGGCCGGCGCGATCTTCTACGTCGCGCACCACATCACCATCCAGACCGCGCTCTTCCTCGTCACCGGCCTCGTCGAGCGCTACGCCGGCACCACCTCGCTCGACCGCCTCGGTGGTCTCGCCGCGTCCGCGCCGGTGCTCGCCGTCCTCTTCTTCGTCTCGGCGATGAACCTCTCGGGCATCCCGCCGCTGTCGGGCTTCCTCGCCAAGATCGGCCTGCTCGACGCCGGCATCGCCCTCGGCACGCCCCTCGCCTGGGTGCTCGTCGTCGGCGGGGTCGTCACGAGCCTGCTGACGCTCTACGCCCTCGCGAAGGTGTGGAGCCAGGCGTTCTGGCGACCGCGCCCCGAACCCGTCGGCGCCGCGGACGCCGAGGGCACCGAGGGCACCGAGGGCACCGAGGGCACCGACGCGTCCGATGCGTCCGGCGCCTGGGCGGTGCGGCCGACCGTCCGCGAGGG
>JAEXXY010000154.1 GCA_023451855.1 Actinomycetes bacterium | reverse complement strand
GGTCGGCGACGTCGAGCCGCACCTGGTCGACGAGCAGGGCGTTGCCGACCGCCGCGGCCGCGGCCTCGAGCACCTCGCCGACGGCCTCGAGGCGGCGCACCGTCAGCCCGAGCCGTTGCTGGGCGGTGAACCCGACCGGGGTGCCGGTGTTGTCCCAGCGCTGGCTCACCGACGCGTCGAGCGTGCGGATGTCCGCGTCGGCGACGCCGTGCTCGCGGGCCACCCGACCCACCTCGGCGATGCCGGTCGCCGCACCGCCGAGCGCGGCGGCGACGTCGGACGCGTCGTGCCCGATCCGCAGGTCGAGGCGGACGACGTCGGGGGAGGCGCTCGCTCGCCCCGAACCGGTGACCGTGACCGTGCGCCTGCCCATCGTGTCCTCCTGCTCGGGGTCTGCGCCCGAACCTACCTAGACTCCGGTGCCATGACGACCCCTTCGCCGTCCTCCTCGGCGTCCGTCCCGGCGCTGCTGCGGCGTCCGGGCGTCCTCCTCGCGGTGCTTGCCGTGGTCGTCCAGCTCGCCGTCCTCTACTGGCCCGTCGTCACCGTGGAGGGGCCGGTCAGCTGGACCGACAAGGTCGTCCACCTGTTCGTCTTCGCCGTCCCCACGTGGGCTGTCGGCCGCGCGACCGGGTCGGTGCGCCTCGCCGCGGTGGTGTTCGCCGTGCACGCGCCACTGAGCGAGGTCATCCAGCACGTCGCGCTTCCCGGACGCTCCGGCGACGTGTGGGACGCCGCCGTCGACCTGGTGGGCGTCGGGCTCGGCGTGCTGGCGCTCGGGCTCGTCACGGTGGTCGAGGCACGTCGCGGCCGCTGGTAGACTCTTCGCATCCGACTCCGAGGTCTCCTCGGATCACGACGGACGGAATGGCGCCGGGGATGCCCGGCGGGCAGGCCCGTCCGACGGGGTGACACCCCACCGGAAGTCCGCGCCACAGGCGCGGCCCGGTACCCGACGCGGAGCGGATCCGATCGCCGGACGGCACAGATGCCGGGCACCGGTACCCCATGGGGCGCAGATGACGCTGCGCCTGAGGCTCGTCTGCATGGTCGTGGTTGTGACTCACGGCTCGAGGCGAAGTCTGCTCGAGTCAAAGAGAGTTGAATACGCATGTCCAAGCACACCTCCTCCGGCGCGCCCAAGAAGGCCCGCTGGTCCACCGAGAAGAAGGCCGCCGCGGCCAAGAAGCCGCACCGTGGCCAGGGTGGACAGGGCGGACCCAAGTCCGGTTCCTTCTCCGGTCCCAAGACCTCCCGCCCGGCCCCGTCGGGCAGCTCCCACGTCGGCGGCCGCGAGTGGCGCGCCCCGCGGGACGAGCACCGCTCCTACGACCGACGCGACGACCGACGTGACGACCGTCCCCGTTTCGACCGTGACGACCGCGGCGACCGTGGCTTCCAGCGCCGTGACGACCGTCCGCGCTTCGACCGTGACGACCGCGGCGACCGCGGTTTCCAGCGTCGTGACGACCGCGGCGACCGCGGCTTCCAGCGTCGCGACGACCGCCCCCGCTTCGACCGTGACGACCGCGGCGACCGTGGCTTCCAGCGCCGTGACGACCGACGCTCCTTCGACCGTCCTCGCTTCGAGCGCGACGACCGTGGCTTCGGCCGGTCCTTCGACCGCGACGCCGACCGCGCGCCGGTGAGCTTCGAGGACGCCGAGGCCGAGCGCATGGACGCCGACACGTGGACCAAGGCGACGCGCAAGTCCGTCTCCGACGGCCCGGTCGAGGTCGCCGCCGACAACGGCTTCGCCACCCTCGGCCTGCCCGAGCCGCTCGTCGAGCGCCTCGCCCGGGACGGCATCACGACCCCGTTCCCGATCCAGGCCGCGACGATCCCCGACGCCCTCGCGGGCAAGGACGTCCTCGGCCGCGGCCAGACCGGCTCGGGCAAGACGCTCGCGTTCGGCCTGCCGGTCATCACCCGGCTGCTCGAGGCGCAGGCCCCGCGCCGCCCGCGTCGACCGCACGCCCTGATCCTCACGCCGACGCGTGAGCTCGCGATGCAGATCTCCGACGCGCTCGAGCCGCTCGTGCACGTCACCGGCCTGCGCCACAAGCTCGTCGCCGGTGGCCTCAGCTACACGACGCAGATCAACGCGCTCAACAAGGGCGTCGACATCCTCATCGCGACGCCGGGGCGCCTCAACGACCTGCTCGAGCGCGGCGCGGTCGAGATGGACGACATCGCGATCACGGTCCTCGACGAGGCCGACCACATGGCCGAGATGGGCTTCATGGCCGAGATCACCACGACGCTCGACCGGATCCCGACCGAGGGCCAGCGCCTGCTCTTCTCGGCGACGCTCGACCGCGGCATCGACGACCTCGTCGCGAAGTACCTCAACGAGCCGGTCATCCACTCGACGGACGACGCCACCGCCTCGGTCGAGACGATGGAGCACCACGTGCTCCTCATCGACCCGCAGCACAAGAAGGTCATCACCGCGGAGGTCGCCAACCGTGAGGGGCGCACCGTCGTGTTCTGCCGCACCAAGCTCGGTGCCGACCGCATCGCGCTCCAGCTGCGCGAGCAGGGCGTCATGGCCGCGGCCCTGCACGGTGGCCTCAACCAGGGCCAGCGCAACCGCGTCCTCGGCGCCTTCCGTGACGGCAACCTCCCGGTGCTCGTCGCGACGGACGTCGCCGCCCGCGGCATCCACGTCGATGACGTCTCGGTCGTCCTGCAGGTCGACCCGCCGGCCGACCACAAGGACTACCTGCACCGTTCGGGCCGCACGGCGCGCGCCGGTGACAAGGGCACCGTCGTGACC
>JAEXXY010000152.1 GCA_023451855.1 Actinomycetes bacterium | reverse complement strand
GGACCGACTCGGGCAGCCCCGCTCGGAAGCGGGCATCCTGCTCGTGCAGGCGATCGACCTGATCGGCCACGTGCGTCGCCCACAGCGCGCCGGCCGTCCCGGGCGGCAGCTCCACGCGCGCCGGCCGCCTCGGCTCGGGGGTGAGCGTGTCACCCAGTGCGCGGGCCAGCTTCGACGCGGTGGCTGCGCGGGCCGCGCCCGCTTCGAGCAGGACGTCGGCGAGGGCGTCGAGCACCGAGGCCGGGCCCTGGTCGAGCTCGACCTCCCACTCGCGCCACGTCTGCTCGGGGCCGTCGGTCCCGAGCAGACGTGCGCGCACCGAGTCGTCGGTGACCCGGGCGAGGACGTTGCCGTCGGCGTCGCAGACGGCGTACTCCCGGCGGGCCGTGCTCAGGGCGACGACGGGGGTGAGTGGCCGGTTCCGGGTGACGCCGCGGGCGCGGGAGCGCAGCTCCTCGGGCAGCCCGTCGTCGGCGGCCCCGAGCGGGACGCGCACCTCCGTCCGGGTGTCCGGCCCGGCGGGCAGCTTGAGGGTCCACCCGTCGTCGGTGCCGCCGGAGCGCCGGCGCAGCGTCATGCCGTGGCGGGCGAGGTCGTGGTCCGGCGTGTCGTAGTACACGGCCTCGAGACTGAGGTCGTCGGGCGGTTCGACGGAGACCACGCCCTCGGCCGCGGTGAGGTTCGGGAAGACGGTCTCCGTCCCCACGTCGAACTTGAGCTCGGTCTCGTTCACCTGCGAAGCGGCCATGCTCTGATCTTGGTCCGCCGCGGCGCGCAGGCAAAGGCCCATGGCCGGTCCCGTTCGCCGGTCCGACCGCTTTCGCGTGGCTGGCGTGGGCCACATCGTGACCTTCCGTACCGTGCTCGAGGCGACCGGCTGCAATGACCTCGGCGCAGTCACGTGCGGCCACGTCACTCCGGGAGGGTGACGCGCGGGCGTGGTCGTCGGGCAGCACAATCGCTCATGGGAGGACACGTCCGCCGGTGGGGTGCCGTCGCCGCGCTCGTCGTCGTCGCGACCGCCGGATGCACCGGCGGCGGCTCGGTCACGCTGCCGACGTCGGTGTCGCGGACCAGCCCGACGAGCGCCGCAGCCCCCAGCCTGACGCTGCCCACCGTCACGCGCTCGAGCGAGAGCCCGAGCGAGGGCCCGGCCGAGACGCCGGCGGCCTCTCCGAGCCCGACGAGTGGCACGGCGTCCGAGAGGCCCACCGTCACCAGGCCCACGCAGACGGCGACCGTGACCCAGACGAACACGGCCACGGTGACGCAGACGAACACCGCGACCGTGACGCAGACGAACACCGCGACCGTGACGCAGACCAGCACGACGACCGTGACCGCGTCACCGACGACCGCGACGCCCAGCCCCTCGGAGAGCACGAGTCCGCCTGCCGGCGAGGTGGCCGAGGCGCCCATCTCCGACCAGGGGACGGTCTGGTGGCCGTGGCTGCTCCTCGCCCTGGTCGTCCTGGGTCTCCTCGCGTGGCTGCTCCTGCGCCGCCGCCGCGCGAACCAGGTGCTCGCGGCGTGGGACGCCCGGCTCGACGCGGCCAGGACGGAGGCCTCGTGGGTCGAGGACGCGCTGACCGCCCAGGTGCTCGCGACGCCGACGACCGAAGAGGCCCAAGCGATCTGGAGCGCGGCTCAGCCGCGCCTGCTGGCGATCGACGAGAGCCTCCACGCGCTCCTGACCGACGCACCGGACGAGCAGCGTGCCGCGGCTGCCACGAACCTTCGTGAGCAGCTGGCTCGCCTCGTCGAGGCCGTCCGCGCCGACGTGGCCGGCGGGTCTGGCGGCAGCGCCGACGACTTCCGGACGCGTCGGGCCGCGATCGACGCCGCTCGCCACGAGCTGCGTCAGACCCTGGGCCCGGTCGGGCCACCACCCCCGGCCTCAGGAGCCGAGCCCCTCTGAGCAGAGGCGTCGGGTGGCGTCGTCAGAGCCGGCGGCTCAGGGCCTGCGCTGCGTTGGCGACGATGAACGTCAGGACGACGTTGAGGTATGACCTCGTCCACGCGATCCGCGGTCCCGAGCGGCGCGTCGCCCGGGACTGCCACTGCGGACGGTGGCGGAGATGGTCACGAGCCGCTCGCCCGGGAAGCAGCGAGCTCACCGCGCGCCGGATCAGTTCTGCTTGGCCGCCAGCGCCTCGAAGTTCTCGTACAGCTCGGGCACACCGAGCTTGTCGCGCAGCTTCTTCGCCGCCGGCCCGACGCGTGCCCAGAGTCCCGACACCCAGAGCCAGTCGAGCACGAGGTCGGTGTCGAGCAGGCCGTTCTTGGTGAGCGTCCCGATCGTCTCGCCCCAGTTCAGGAGCCGGGACACGAGGACGTCGTCGACCGACGCCGTCTCGGGGTCGAACGTGTCGGCCCACACCGCGTGCTGTGCCTCCTCGATGCCCATCGCCGAGCCCCACTGCGCCAGCTGCACGAGCAGTGCTGCGTCCTCACGGTTGGCCATGTCACCCTCTCCTGTCCGGCCTCGGTCCCCGTTCCGCGGCCTCGATGCTGACGGCATCGACGCTACTCGCGGCCCCAGGCCCCGGAGGACTTTTCGAGAGGGCCAGGCGGACGCCACGGCCGGGGAGCGGCGGCGTCCTCAGGCGGTGTCGGGCGGGACGTCGAGCGACGCGAGGAGGTCGAGGATGCGTCGCTTGATCTCGTCGCGGATCGGGCGCACCGCCTCGACGCCCTGGCCGGCGGGGTCTGCGAGCTCCCAGTCCTCGTAACGCTTTCCGGGGAAGATCGGACAGGTGTCGCCACAGCCCATGGTGATGACGACGTCGGACTCCCTGACCGCGTCGGTGGTCAGGACCTTCGGGGTCTCGGCCGTGATGTCGATCCCCTCCTCGGCCATCGCCGCCACCGCCGAGGGGTTGACCCGGTCGGCGGGTTCCGACCCGGCCGAGCGCACCTCGACAGCGCCGCCGGACAGGCGGGCGAGGTAGGCGGCGGCCATCTGGGAGCGGCCGGCGTTGTGGACGCAGACGAACAGGACGGAGGGCTTGTCGCTCATGGCAGGGGGTTCCTCGGCGCGGGGGAGGCGGGTGTGACGTCAGGGTCGGAGGGGCGGTCCTGGCCGTGCGGGACGACGACGTCGTCGGCGCTCTGGCCGGCGTCCGGGTAGAGGGCGAGCGTCAGCGCGACGCCTATCGCGAGGCCGACGAGCTGGGCGGCGACGAAGCCGGGCACGGAACCGGGGGCGATCCCGGCGAAGGTGTCGGAGAAGACCCGGCCGACGGTGACCGCCGGGTTGGCGAACGACGTGGAGCTCGTGAACCAGTAGGCCGCGCCGATGTAGGCGCCGACCACGGGTGCCGCCAGCGCCGCACGACCCGTGCGAGCCAGCGCGAAGACCAGCGCGACGAGGCCGGCGCTGGCGACGACCTCGGCGATGCCGTGCCCGACGGACATGCGGTCGGTGGACGAGATCGCCGTGCCGACGCCGAACATCGCGTTGGCGAGCAGGGCGCCGCAGACGGCGCCGAGCACCTGGGCGACCACGTAGGCGCCGAGGTCGCCGGCGCGCAGGCCGTGACCGGTGCGGCGGCCGAGGAACGAGTCGGCGAGCGAGACGACCGGATTGAAGTGCGCCCCCGACACGGGGCCGAACAGCAGGATCAGCACGGTCAGGCCGAGGGCGGTGGCGATGCTGTTCTCCAGCAGCTGCAGGCCGACGTCGTTCGGTGAGAGCTGCTGTGCTGCGATCCCCGAGCCGACCACGACCGTGACGAGCATTGCGGTGCCGAGGAACTCGGCCAGGAGTCGTCGGGGCAGCGCGGCGGAGGTCGTCACCCGACGATGTTGACGCGTCGGTATCGCTCAGTCAAACTTGACTCAATGAATGTTGAGCAAACGCGCGATCTTGAGCATCGGGTGCGTGCCCACTCGGCGCTGGCCGACGTCAACCGCCTCCGGATCGTGGACCGCCTGTCCGTGAGCGACGCGTCCGCGTCCGAGCTCGGAGCGCTCTTGGGCATCCCGTCCAACCTGCTCTCGCACCATCTCAACGTGCTCCAGGACGCCGGCCTCGTCCGGCGCCAGAAGTCCGAGGGTGACGGACGCCGCACCTACGTCACGCTCGAGCCGGACAGCGTGGCCACCGCGACCACCCGCACGGGTGACCTGCGCCGCCCCCGCCGCGTGCTCTTCGTGTGCACCGCCAACACCGCCCGCTCCCACCTCGCCGCGGCCCTGTGGCGTCGGGCCAGCCCGATCCGGGCCGCCTCGGCCGGCACCCACCCCGGCGAGCGGGTCCATGACCGCGCCGTGGCGGCCGCCGCGCGTCACGGGCTCGACGTGCCCGACGTCCGGCCGGCTCTTCTGGCAGAGGTCGAGCGCGACGGCGACCTCGTCATCACGGTGTGCGACCGGGCCCACGAAGAGCTGCGCGGTACCGACTGGGCCCACTGGTCCGTCCCCGACCCGGTCGCGGCGGGTGGCAGGCGCGCCTTCGACCGAGCCGTCGACCTGTTGGCCGGGCGGGTCGCCGCACTCGCGCCGCGCTTCTCGGCCGCCCGCTGAACCGCAGCGGCCCCGGTCCTCATGGGATCGGGGCCGCTGGTGGCATCGGGTCGGTTACCGCGCCGACTCGCTGGGCCACGACTCGAGGTGGATCGCCTCGTGCCCCTCGCGCAGCGCGGTGAGCGTCTCGTCGGACAGCGGCACGTCGGTGTCGGTGACGACGTAGCCGAGCTGGCCGCGGGTGGCGAGCGACTGGCCGACGACGTTGGCCCCGGCGCCGGCCAGCGTGTTGTTGATCGAGGCGAGCACGCCGGGGATGTTGTGGTGCAGCAGCGCCATCCGGAAGGAGCCGTCGCGCGGCGTCGGGAGCACCTCGGGCAGGTTGACCGACAGCGACGTCGCGCCCTCGGCGATGTAGCTGCCGAGCTTGCCCGCGACGAACGAGCCGATCTCCTCCTGCGCCTCCGCCGTGGACCCTCCGACGTGCGGGGTGAGGATGACGTTCTCGAGGCCACGCAGCGGCGACTCGAACGGGTCGCCCTGGGCCTTCGGCTCGGTGGGGAAGACGTCGATGGCCGCGCCGGAGAGGTGCCCGGACAGGATGTGGTCGCGCAGTGCCTCGTCGTCGACGACCATGCCGCGCGAGGCGTTGATGAACACCGAGCCCGGCTTCATCATGGCGAACTGCTCGGCGCCGAAGAGGCCGGCGTTGCCCGGACGCCCGTCGACGTGGAGGCTGACGACGTCCGACTGCTCGAGCAGCTCGTCGAGGGAGCCCATGCGGCGGGCGTTGCCGTGCGCCGGTCGGTCGGCGGTGTCGAAGAAGACGACGCGCAGGCCGATCGCCTCGGCCACGTTGGACAGCTGCGTGCCGATGTTGCCGTAGCCAACGATGCCGAGGGTGCGGCCGCGGGTCTCGTAGGCGCCCTTGGCCGACTTGTCCCAGATGCCGTCGTGCATCTTCTGGGTCTTCTCCGGCAGGCGCCGGGCCAGCGCGATGACCTCGCCGAGGACGAGCTCGACGACGCTGCGGGTGTTCGAGAACGGGGCGTTGAAGACGCCGACGCCGAGCTCGGTGGCGCGGCCCAGGTCGACCTGGTTGGTACCGATGCAGAAGCAGCCGATCGCGCGCAGGCCGGGCGCGGCGTCGAGGACGGCCGCAGTGACCTTCGTGTTGGAGCGGATGCCGAGCACCGTGACGCCCTCGAGGGCCTCGATGAGCTCGTCCTCGCTCAGCGATCCGGAGCGGGTCTCGACCTCGAAGCCGTTGCGGCGGAACGCCTCGGGTGCGACGGGGTGGACGTTCTCCAGCAGCAGTACCTTCACGCGTGTCTCCCTCGGGGGTGTCCCGCTCGGTGCGGGGCGCCCGAAATCTTGGTGGGTCTCGGTATCAGGGTGCCCCAGCCGGTGGCCTGGGCGCGATCTCGTGCGCGGGCTGAGACGCGCAGGGTGGGGGTCGTCAGGGCTCCGCGGCCGCGGCCGCCCCCTCGAGCGTCCGGTCGAGCGGACCGTCGAGCGACCCGGCGAGCGTCCGGGCGAGCAGCTCACCCGTGTGCTCGAGGTGGTGGCGCATCGCCTGCTCGGCGTCGGCGCCGCGGCGGTGGAGCACGGCCGTGACGATCGGCTCGTGCTCGTCGCGGATCTCCGCGAGGGTCCGCCCCGCCGCGGTCGTGGGCGGCCCGAGGAGCGCGGTGGTCGCACGGAGCCGGTCGATGATCGCGGCGGCACGCTGGTTGCCGCCGGCGCGCATCACGGTGTCGTGCACGGCGTGGTCGGCGACCCAGAACCGCGCCTCGTCGGCGGTGGCGGTGCTGCCCTCACCCAGGGCGGTGCCCATGGCCTCGAAGGCCGCGCGGATCTCGGCGTGCTGGGCGTCGGTGGCCTGCTCGGCGGCGCGGCGGGCGGCGGGCGGCTCGAGCGCAAGGCGGATGTCGATGATCTCCTCGATGTCCCGCGCCTGCGGCGTCAGGACGCGGAAGCCGCGGTTGCGGTCGATCCTGACGAGGCCCGCCTCGGCGAGGCGGAGGAGCCCCTCGCGCACCGGGCTGCGCGAGACGCCGAGCACGTCGGCGAGCTGGTAGACGGAGTACGTGGCGTCGGGGACGAGCTCGCCGGCCGTGATGCCCGCGCGCACGGCGTCGACGACCGCGTCCGCGAGGGAGGGTGCGCCGTGGGGGAGGGTCAGCCGGACCATGCGTAACATGTTACGCATGGATGAGCTCGACGCGCAGGCGGTGCCGGTGGTGCAGGCGCTGAGCCGCGCCCGCCTCGACGTGCACGCGGACGCCGGCACCCGCAGCATGTACGCCTCCGACGCGTCGCTGTACCGGATCCCGCCCCTCGCGGTCGTGCGCCCGCGCGACGTCGGCGAGGTCGAGGCGGCCCTTGCCGTGGCCCGCGAGACCGGCGTCCCGGTCACCTCGCGCGGCGCCGGCACCTCGGTGGCCGGCAACGCCGTCGGGCGCGGCGTCGTGCTCGACTTCTCCCGCCACCTGAACCGCGTCCTGTCGATCGACCCGGACACCCGTACCGCGGTGGTCGAGCCCGGCACGGTGCACGCCGTGCTCCAGAAGGCGGCGGCGCCCCACGGCGTCCGGTTCGGGCCCGACCCGTCGACGCACCCGCGCTGCACCATCGGCGGGATGATCGGCAACAACGCATGCGGGTCGCGCTCGCTGGCCTACGGCCGCACCTCCGACAACGTCGCCGGCCTCGAGCTGCTCACCGCCGCCGGCGACCACCTCGCCACCGGCTACGACGCGTCCGGCGCCCCCTTCGCGCGCGGGGCCGACGACGTCGTGACC
>JAEXXY010000037.1 GCA_023451855.1 Actinomycetes bacterium | reverse complement strand
GGCCGGTCCCTTGGGCTCCCGAGTTTCCAGACGCGCCGGCACCGCCGACACGCGGCTGCGGGCCTGTGCGCGTCGTCACCGCGCCTCGCGACAGCGACGTGTCGTTCGCGCCGCCGGAGCGCGCCGCGCCCGAGGCGCCGCTGGAGCCCGAAGAGCCGCTCGAGCTGCTGAACGCGGCCGTCGAGCCGGACGTGTAGGGCGACCCGCTGCCGTAGTAGTCGGCGCCCGAGCTCATCGTCGCGTCGTTGGTGCCAGCGGATGCGGCGGGCGACGCCGAGGACTGTGAGGCCGACGAGGACCCGGACGAGCCCCCAGCGGGAGGCGTCGAGCCACCCGAGGTCGGGCTGCCCTTGCTCATGGACGGACCCGCGCCGTACCCCGTCGCACCGAGCGGGCGGTCAGAGCTCGTCGCGCTCATGCGTCACCTCCGTTGTCACCATCGGACGAACCATCCTCGTCACCCGAGGTTTCGTCCGACGGTACGCCATCGGGGCCGGGAACCGTAGCGGGCGCACTGGGAGCGGTCGCTCCCGACACGCCACCGGTGCCCGCACCGTCGTCCTCGCCCGACGCGTCCGCGTCGCCCACCACCGCGGCCTCCTCCTTCTCCGGGTTGCGTGCGATCGCGACGACGCGGTCGTTCTTGCCCGGCTTGACGAGGATGACGCCCTGGGTGTTGCGGCCCTTGCGGGCGATGCCCGCCGTCGTGGCGCGCACGATGTTGCCCCGCTCGAACACGACGAGCAGCTCGTCGTCGCCGATCGTGGTCAGGGCTCCGGCCAGGTCACCGTTGCGGTCGGTGATCTTGGCGACGGCGACCCCGAGCGTGGCCCGGCCCTTGGGGTTCCACTCCGAGGCGGCGGTGCGCTTGGCCATGCCGTTCTCGAAGACGACGAAGACGTCGGGCTCCGTGCCGTCCTCGATCACCGTCAGGGCGAGCAGCTCGTCGTCGCCGCGGAACTTCATTCCCGTCACGCCGGAGGTCGAGCGACCCATCGGCCGCAGCTGGCTGTCGGTGGCGTGGAAACGCACCGACATGCCCTTGCGCGAGACGAGGAGCAGGTCGTCCTCGGCGCTGACGAGCGAGGCACCGACGAGCTCGTCGCCGTCGCGCAGGTTGATGGCGATGAGGCCACCGGAACGCGGCGAGTCGTAGTCGCCGAGGCGGGTCTTCTTGACGAGGCCCGCCTTCGTCGCGAGGACGAGGTAGGGGGCCGCCTCGTAGGAGCGCAGCGCCATCACCTGGGCGATCTGCTCGCCCGGCTGGAAGGCGAGGATGTTCGCGACGTGCTGGCCCTTGCTGTCGCGGCTGCCCTCGGGCAGCTCGTAGGCCTTGGCCCGGTACACGCGCCCGAGGTTGGTGAAGAAGAGCAGCCAGTGGTGCGAGGTCGTCGCGAAGAAGTGCTCGACCATGTCCTCGCCGCGCAGCGACGCGCCCCGGACGCCCTTGCCACCCGGCTTCTGGGCGCGGTACTGGTCGACGCGCGTCCGCTTGGCGTAGCCGCCGCGCGTGATCGTGACGACGACGTCCTCCTCGGGGATGAGGTCCTCCATCGACATGTCGCCGTCGAACGGGATGATCTCGGTGCGCCGCTCGTCGCCGTACTTGTCGACGATCGCGGCGAGCTCCTCCGACACGATCTGACGCTGCCGCTCGGGCGAGGCGAGGATCGCGTTGTACTCGTCGATGAGGGCCTGCAGCTCGTCGTGGTCCGACTGCAGCTTCTCCCGCTCGAGGGCGGCGAGGCGGCGCAGCTGCATGTTGAGGATCGCGTTGGCCTGGATCTCGTCGATCGACAGCAGCTCGATGAGCCCCTCGCGGGCGATGTCGACGGTGCGCGACCCGCGGATGAGGGCGATGACCTCGTCGAGCATGTCGAGGGCCTTGAGCAGTCCACGCAGGATGTGGATGTCGGCCTCGGCCTTGTTGAGGCGGAACCGCGTGCGCCGGACGATGACCTCGATCTGGTGGTCGACCCAGTGCCGGATGAACCCGTCGAGCGGCAGCGTGCGCGGCACGTCGTCGACGAGGGCCAGCATGTTGGCGCCGAACGTCGTCTGCAGCTGCGTGTGCTTGTAGAGGTTGTTGAGCACGACCTTCGCGACGGCGTCACGCTTGAGCGTGATGACGATGCGCAGACCGGTGCGGCCCGACGTCTCGTCGGTGATGTCGGCGATGCCGGCGAGCTTGCCGTCCTTGACCAGGTCGGCGATCTTCATCGCCAGCATGTCCGGGTTGACCTGGTAGGGCAGCTCGGTGACGACGAGGCACTGCCGGTTCTTGATCTCCTCGACGTTGACGACGGCCCGCATGATGATCGAGCCGCGACCCGTGCGGTAGGCGTCCTCGATGCCGCGGTGGCCCATGATGAGCGCGCCGGTCGGGAAGTCCGGTCCCTTGATGATGCCGAGCAGGGCCTCGAGCAGCTCCTCGCGCGGGATCTCCGGGTGGTCGAGGTAGTACTGCGCGCCGGCCGCGACCTCACGCAGGTTGTGGCTCGGGATCTGCGTGGCCATGCCGACGGCGATGCCGGCCGAGCCGTTGACGAGCAGGTTCGGGAAGCGGCTCGGCAGGACCGCCGGCTGCATCGTCTTGCCGTCGTAGTTCGGCACGAAGTCGACGGTGTCCTGCTCGATGTCCCGGACCATCTCCATGGCGATCGGGGCCATCCGGCACTCGGTGTACCGCGGGGCGGCCGCGCCGTCGTTGCCGCGCGAGCCGAAGTTGCCCTGGCCCTGGACGAGCGGGTAGCGCAGCGACCAGTCCTGCACGAGGCGCACGAGGGCGTCATAGATCGCCGAGTCGCCGTGCGGGTGGTAGTGGCCCATGACGTCGCCGACGACGCGCGCGCACTTGTTGAAGCCGCGGTCGGGGCGGTACCCGCCGTCGTACATGGCGTAGACGATGCGGCGGTGCACCGGCTTGAGGCCGTCGCGCACGTCGGGCAGCGCGCGGGACACGATGACCGACATCGCGTACTCGATGTAGCTGCGCTGCATCTCGGTGTTGAGGTCGACCGGCTCGACGCGGTCGTGCTCGCCGGGCTCACGGGCGACCACCGCGCGGGCGTCGACGTTCTCCTCGGGGGTCTCGGTGACGTCGTCCCCGTCGGTGCCGGGCCCGTTGGTGGACTCGGGCGGCTCGTTGGGAGGCAGGTCGTCGCTCACGTCAGATCCTCTTGTCTGTCGGTCGGATTGGGATGCGTGGGGGGAGGGGCGGCGCCGGGACGGGCGGACGTTTCACGTGGAACGTCGCGCGCGGCGTCCGGGAGCCGCCGCCTCGGGCTGGTCAGATGTCGAGGAACTTCACGTCGTGCGCGTTCTTCTGGATGAAGGTGCGCCGCGACTCGACGTCCTCACCCATGAGCACGGCGAACACCTCGTCGGCCTTGGCGGCGTCGTCGAGCGTGACCTGCAGCAGGGTGCGGGTGGTCTGGTCCATCGTCGTCTCGCCGAGCTCCTGGTAGTTCATCTCGCCGAGGCCCTTGTAGCGCTGGATCGGGTTGTCCTTCGGCAGGCGCCAGCCCTTCTCCTCGCCGAGCTTCTTCAGCCCGTCGCGCTCCTTGTCGGAGTAGGCGAACTGGTGGTCGGCGTTGCTCCACCGGAGGCGGAACAGCGGCGGCTGCGCGAGGTAGACGTAGCCGGCCTCGATGAGCGGGCGCATGAACCGGAAGAGCAGCGTCAGCAGCAGGGTGCGGATGTGCATGCCGTCGACGTCGGCGTCGGCCATGAGCACGATCTTGTGGTACCGCGCCTTGGCGAGGTCGAAGTCCTCGCCGATGCCGGTGCCGAACGCCGAGATGAGCGCCTGGACCTCGTTGTTGGCGAGGATCTTGTCGATGCGCGCCTTCTCGACGTTGAGGATCTTGCCGCGGATCGGCAGGATCGCCTGCGTGTGCGGGTCGCGGGCCTGGGTGGCCGAGCCGCCGGCGCTGTCGCCCTCGACGATGAACACCTCGGAGCGGCTCGGGTCCTTGCTCTGGCAGTCCTTGAGCTTGCCCGGCAGGCCGCCCGACTCGAGCAGGCCCTTGCGCCGGGTCGCCTCGCGGGCCTTGCGTGCGGCCATCCGGGCCGCCGCGGCCTGGACCGACTTGCGGACGATGTCCTTGCCCTCGTTCGGGTGCGCCTCGAGCCAGTGGCCGAACTCGTCGGTCATGGCGCGCTGCACGAATCCCTTGACCTCGGAGTTGCCGAGCTTGGTCTTGGTCTGGCCCTCGAACTGCGGCTCGCCGAGCTTGACCGAGATGACGGCGGTCAGGCCCTCGCGGATGTCGTCGCCGGTGAGGTTCTCGTCCTTCTCCTTGAGCAGGTTCTGCTTGCGGGCGAAGTCGTTGACCAGCTTGGTCAGCGCCGCGCGGAAGCCCTCCTCGTGGGTGCCGCCCTCGTGGGTGTTGATGTTGTTGGCGTAGGTGTGGACCGACTCGGAGTACGCCGTGGTCCACTGCATCGCCAGCTCGAGGGAGAGCATCCGCTCGGAGTCCTCGGTCTCGAGCGAGATGACGTCGGGGTGCACCGGCTCGCTGCGCTTGCTGCTGTTGATGTGGTTGACGTAGTCGACGAGGCCGCCGTCGTAGCGGTAGGTGACCTTCTTGGCCGTGACGGTCTTCTTCTCGCCGGCCGCGCCCGACGCGTCGGCCGCGGTGTCGTCCTCGTCGCTCGCCTCCACCTCGGTGAGGTCGGACTCGACGCCGTCGAGGTCGACGTCGTCCTCGCCGGAGGCCTCGACGCGCTCGTCGGTGAGGCTGATCGTCAGCCCCTTGTTGAGGAACGCGGTCTGCTGGAAGCGCGCGCGCAGCGTCTCGAAGTCGTAGGTCGTCGTGTCGAAGATGTCGGGGTTGGCCCAGAACGTGATGGTCGTGCCGGTCTCGTCGGTGGCCTCCTCCTGGCGCAGCGGCCCGTCGGGCACGCCCATGGAGAAGCTCATCCGGTGCACGTGGCCCTTCTGGCGCACGGCGGCCTTGAGCGTCGTCGACAGCGCGTTGACGACCGAGGACCCGACGCCGTGCAGGCCACCGGACACCTTGTAGCCACCGCCACCGAACTTGCCGCCGGCGTGCAGCTGGGTCAGGACGAGCTCGACGGCGCTGATCTTCTCGACCGGGTGGATGTCGGTGGGGATGCCTCGACCGTTGTCCTTGACGCGGACGCCCCCGTCGGCCAGGAGCGTGACGTCGATCTGCGTGGCGTACCCGGCGAGGGCCTCGTCGACGGAGTTGTCGACGATCTCGTAGACGAGGTGGTGCAGGCCGCGCTCACCCGTGGAGCCGATGTACATGCCCGGACGCTTGCGGACCGCCTCGAGCCCCTCGAGGACCGTGATCGCACTCGCGTCGTAGTCGACGCCGTTGGGCCGCAGGTCCGCCGGGGCCGCCACTGCAGCGTCGGTCGCGTCGGGGGAGCCGGCAGAGTCGGCAGAGTCGGCGGGGGTGACTGCCGAGGCCTCGGGGTCGATGGGATTCTGGGGCGTCTGGTCGGCCTCGGACACGTCTCTCCTCTTCACACGTCGACGCGGGTGCGCCTGGTCACGCCGGCGACCCGCGTCGTGCCACCGGTCGGTGACATCGGGACGGCCCGCCCGTGTCAGACGGCACGGTCGAGCCGAGTCCCTCTCATTCTACCGGTCGCAGGGCCTCGACTGTGCCCCGCAAACGCCCGGGAGGGCACTTTTCCGGCCCGAAACCCCGCTGATCCGGGGGGAGGATCACGACCCGGCCCCCCAGCGCGCCTCAGGTGCCTTCTCTCGACTCGGCGTCCTCGACCGGTTCGGGACGCCTCGACGCCCCGGAATCCACAGGCATCGGCCCCGATGACACGGGTCGTGACCGACCCGACGAGACGGTACGGATCGGGTTCAGCGGGGCCGGGCCGGGCCGGTCAGTCGTCGCGCGGGTCGAGGGTGCGCTCGAAGAGGGAGTGGATGGCCTCGGGCAGGTGCGGCTCCTGGATCGTCACGTCGCAGCCGGCCTCGTCGCACACGACG
Organism: Actinomycetes bacterium; assembly: GCA_023451855.1. Classification (GTDB taxonomy): domain Bacteria; phylum Actinomycetota; class Actinomycetes; order Actinomycetales; family Dermatophilaceae; genus Monashia. The sequence goes on along the minus strand of JAEXXY010000037.1, from coordinate 201 downwards.
GAGTAGATGAACGCGTCGGGGTGGGTGCCCTCGGTCGTGGCGGCGATGCGCTGGAGCGTCGGGGCGGCGAGCAGGTGCTGCCAGTCCTTCTGGTCGCGTTCGGACAGCTCGCCGATGGCCACCCGCCGCTCCCGGACCTGCCCGGCGAACCCGCCGGTGCGGCGCAGCACCACGTGCGCGTCGGGGCGCGGGGGCGTAGCG
>JAEXXY010000001.1 GCA_023451855.1 Actinomycetes bacterium | reverse complement strand
GGCGCGGGCGGTCACCGCCCGCGCCAGCACGCGATGCGACCGCCCAGCCGGCCAGGCCCACGGCGACCACCGCCGCAGCCAGGAACGCGACGAGGGGACGGCGCACGGCGCGGACCACCCGCGTCGGGTCCATCGGCGCAAGGACCGATCCGAGAGCCGACACGGGACCCGCGCCCGAGAGCCATCGGGGCCGACGCAGTACGCGTCGAGGTTCGGCAGACGGGGCGTCGTCATGGGCCTGCGCGCGAAGGCGGTGCGTCAGGGCCGAGGCGAGGTCGGCGCCGAGCACGACCTCCACGGGGTCCGCCGGTGCCCCTTCGTAGAAGAGCCGGGCGACGGTGTCGGAAGACGGGCGCTCGGCCGGGTCGGGGTCGATACAGGCGCCGATGGCATCCGCCAGCCGCTCCCCGACGTGGGAGGCCACGACGTCGCGGTCGAGGCGCAGCATCGTGTCGGGCGCACCGTTGCCCGTGGCGCAGAACCAGGCCAGGGCACCGAGCGAGAAGACGTCGCTCGCCTCCGAGGGCGCGGCGCCTGCGACGACCTCGGGGGCAACGAACCCCGCAGTGCCCCAGACCCGTTCATCGGCCGTTCCGGCGAGGCGCGCGGCGCCGAGGTCGAGCAGCACCGGCCGGCCGGCGGGGGTGACGATGACGTTGCCGGCAGAGATGTCGCCGTGCAGCCCGCCGGCGCGGTGCAGCGTCGCGACCGCGTCGCACAGCGGCGTCAGGACGGTGACGATCTCACCCGTCCGGAGGTGACCGCGGGCCTCGACCATCGCGGCCAGCGCGACGCCGTCCACGCGGTCGAAGACGAGCGCCTCACGGCCGTCTGCGAGCGGCACGACCGACCGCAGAGCCACGAGGTGATCGTGCCGGACGGCGAGAAGCACCTGCTGCTCGACGACCGAACGCACGGGCCCCGCGCCGTCGTGCGGCACCTTGACCGCCACCCGGCGGCCCGACGCGTCGACACCCGCCCAGACGACGGCGGACCCGCCGGCACCGATGACGGCGTCGAGCCGGTGGCCGGGGACCTCGGGCGTCTCGTGCTCCGCGTCGTCGCTCACCCGGCCATCGAAGCAGGGCCGCCGACGGCGCCGTGGGCGTCGTCCACAGGGCCGGGGACGGCCGGCCCAGGGTCCGCTGGGCCTCGGCCGGGCCTCGGCCTGGCTCAGTCGGGTCTCAATCGGGGCTCTGGCCCGGGGTCACCACGTCGACGACCCGTCGGTCGCGGGCGCTCACGCGGGCGGCGTCGATGACGGCGAGCACGTGGACGGCGTCGCGCGGGTCGACGGGCATCGTCGCCTGCGGGTCGGAGGTCGCGAGGGCGCCCGCCACGGCCCGGTAGAAGTCGGCCTGGTCGGCCCCGGTGACCACCGGGCCCGGCTCGCGCTCGTCGCCGCGCACGACCCAGCCGACGGCGTCACCCTCGTTGAAGAACTCGGTGAAGGAGCTGACGTCGTCGACCTGCTTGCCGATGACGTAGGCGCCGGCCGACCCGTTGACCCGCGCGCGCGGTCCGGGGGCGCCGTTGACCGAGCTCGAGATGACGTGGCTCACGACGCCCGAGGTGTGCCGGCACGCGAGGAAGGTGTCGTCCTCGCCGACGGTCGTGCGCGAGTCGAGCTCGGCGTACACGGACTCCACCTCGCCGTGGAGCAGCACCGCCTGGTCGACGAGGTGCGTCTGCAGGTCGAGGAGGAGACCGCCGCCCTCCTCCGGGCCCACCTGCTCGCGCCAACGCTGCTTGGGCACGGGCCGCCAACGGTCCCAACGGTATTCGGCACGCCAGATCTGACCGACGAGGTCGTCGTCGCGCACGGTGCGCAGCGCGGCGAGCTCGGGGTCGAAGCGTCGGTTGTTGAAGACGGTGAGCGGCACGCCGTGGTGGGCCGCGAGGTCGACGACGCGCAGGGCGCTGCTGGCGTCGATGGCCAGCGGCTTGTCGACGACGAGCGGCAGCCCGGCCTCGATGACGGTCTCGGCCTGCTCGGCGTGCACCCCGCTCGGCGAGGCGAGCACGACGAGGTCGAGGTCGGCCACGCCGAGGAGCGCGTCGAGGTCGGGCACGACCTCGGCCTGCGGGTGGTCGGCCCGCACCTGCGCGGCCCGCTCGGCGTTCGACGTCGATACGGCGGCGAGCGTCAGCCCGGCCCGCGTCAGCAGCGGCGCGTGGATGCCGCGCCCGGCCGAGCCATACCCGACGAGCCCGACCCGAGGAGAGCGACGGGGGCGGGGGGCGGGGTCGTTGTCGGGCATGCGCCCACCCAACCACACCGGCGCGGACGCCCTCTCCGTGCGGCGTACGCTGACGCCATGCGTTTCGTGCACCTGGGCCTCGACCCCGACTTCGTCGACTACGAGCAGGCCTGGCAGGTGCAGCGCGACACCCACGCCAAGGTCGTCGCCGGCGAGGAGCCCGACACCGTCTACCTGCTCGAGCACCGTGCGGTCTACACGGCGGGCAAGCGCACCGAGCCGCACGAGCGACCCAAGGACGGCACGCCCGTCGTCGACGTCGACCGCGGCGGCAAGATCACCTGGCACGGCCCGGGCCAGATCACCGGCTACCCGATCGTCCGGTTGCCCGCCCCCATCGACGTCGTCGGCTACGTCCGCGCCCTCGAGGAGATGATGATCCGCGTCTGCGCCGACTTCGGTGTCGTGGCGGGCCGCTCCGAGGGCGAGAGCGGCACGTGGATCGCCGCCGACGACCGGGGCCCGCGTCGCAAGATCGGCGCCATCGGCATCCGGGTCAGCCGGCAGGTGGCGATGCACGGCTTCGCCCTCAACTGCGACCCCGACCTGTCGTGGGGCGAGGTCATCGTCCCGTGCGGCATCCCCGACGCCGGCGTCACCTCGCTGTCGGTCGAGCTGGGCCGACGCGTCCCGGTGGCCGAGGTGCTGCCCCACGTGGAGAAGCACCTCACCGACATCCTGCCGACGCTGCGGCCGAACCGACGCGCCCTCGCCGGGGCGACCGAGGGCGCCTGACCGACGCGTCCGGTGCCGACCTCACCGACGCGGGACGCGCTGCGCCCGGCCTCGCGCACCCGACGCGTCCCTCCGCCTAGGGTGTGCTGCACCAGCCGGTCCACCCAGGGGGTTCGATGGACGTCGCCGTCCGTACCGTCAACGTGCGCAAGACCTATCTGAGCCGAGGCACCCGACGCGTGGCCGTCCAGGGCCTGTCGATGACCGTGCCGCTCGGCGGGGTGCACGGCTTCCTCGGGCCCAACGGCTCGGGCAAGACCACGACGATCCGCATGATCCTCGGGCTCGCCCGGCCGGACTCGGGCACCGCGGAGGTGTTCGGCGTGCCGGTGCCGCACCGGCTGCCGCACGTCATCGACCGGGTCGGCGCCATCGTCGAGTCGCCGAAGTTCTTCCCGGCGTTCACGGCCCGCCGCAACCTCGAGCTGCTCGCGGGGGCCATCGGCGCGCCGCGCCACCGCGTCCAGGAGGTCCTCGAGGCCACCCACCTCGGCGACCGGGGACGGGACCGCTACGCCGGGTTCTCGCTCGGCATGAAGCAGCGGCTCGCCATCGCGGCGACCCTCCTGAAGGACCCCGACCTGCTGATCTTCGACGAGCCCACCAACGGCCTCGACCCGGCTGGCATCCGCGAGGTGCGCGACACGATGAGATCCCTTGGCGCACAGGGCAAGACGGTCCTCGTCAGCTCGCACATCCTCGCGGAGGTCGAGCAGGTGGCCGACACCGTCTCGATCATCGGCCACGGCCAGCTGCTCGCGGAGGGTCCGGTCAGCGAGATCCTCGGCGGGGCCGGCACCTCGCAGGTGCGCGTCGGGGTCGCGTCACCGGACCGGGCCGAGCAGGTGCTGACGGATGCGGGTTTCACCGCCACCCGCGACGGCGAGCACCTCCTCGTCGGCGCCGAGGACCCTTCCTCGGTGACACGGGCGCTCGCCGGTCACGGCCTGTACGTGAGCGAGCTCGTGCCGGTCCGGCCCGACCTCGAGTCTGCGTTCCTCGCCCTCACCGCCGACGAGGGCCTCGGGAGCGAGGCCGACCGGGAAGCCGGCGCCGGCGCGAACGGGGGCCAGGCATGAGCGACACGCTCCTGTCCCCCGACGCCCGCCCGCGCTCGGACGTGCGCCCCACCGGCACGTCGTTCGCCGGGCTCGTCGGCGTCGAGCTGCGCCGGCTCTGGTGGCGCCGCCTCACCAAGGCCGTGCTCGCCGGCGTCGTGCTCTTCGTCCTCGCGATGGTCTACAACGCCTACAGCTCCTCGACGCCGGAGCGGCTCGCGCAGCAGCTCGACCAGTACCGGATCATGCTCGAGGACAACAAGCGGCAGCAGGAGCAGATGAAGGACCAGCTGCCGCAGATGATCAAGGACTGCGAAGCCCAGCAGGCCCAGGAGCGCCAGGCGAGCAACGACCCCACCCTCGACCTCGGCTGCTTGACCATCGGCACGGTCCAGGGCCCGACGTTGGAGGAGATGGGCATCGTCGTGCCGCTCGCCGACTCGATCACCGAGGCGGCGATGGAGCCGCTCGTCTCCGTGCTCGGCTTCCTCGTCCTGATCCTCACGGGCAGCTTCGTCGCGGCGGAGTTCACCACCGGGTCGATGGGCAGCTGGCTGACCTTCAAGCCGCGCCGGGTGCAGGTCGCGGCCAGCAAGCTCGTGGCTGCCGCCATCGGCGCGACCGCCCTCGCCGGGTTCTCGGTGGCCCTGCTCGCCCTCGGGGCGCGGATGGTCGCCACGGTCAATCGGCCCGGCTCGGACCTCCAGCTGCCCGACCCTCCCCCGCTCGACGAGTCGCTCGGGCAGCTCGTGCTGCGCGCCGTCGTCCTCGTCCTCGTCGCCGGTGTGCTCGGCGCGGCCCTGGGCCTGCTCATCCGGCACACGGCCGCGGTCGTCGGGGTGGTGCTCGGCTACGTCGTGCTCGTCGAGGGCTTCGCCGTGCACGCCCTGCTCCAGGGTCGGCTCACGCCGTTCGCCGTGGTTCCCAACGCCTTCGCGTTCCTGCAGAAGGGCTACGCGTACATGGCCCAGACGTGCACGGCCGAGCGGTGCACGTACGCCGAGCAGAGCGTCGGCTACACGCACGGCTGGGTCTACCTGCTCGTGGTCGGCGTCGTCGTCGTCGGTGCGGCGGTGCTCACCTTCCGGCGTCGTGACGTCAGCTGACCTCCGGGACGGACGTCGAGGCGCCGGGGCCGGCCCAGGGAGCACGGGCGTGGTCGGGAGCGTCGTGCGGGAGGCGTAACCTGTCCGGAGCAGGAAGTCCCGACCAAGGAGCCCGTGTGTCTGTCGTTCCCGACGGCCGTCGTCTGCTGCGCGTCGAGGCGCGCAACGCCGAGACCCCCATCGAGCGCAAGCCCTCATGGATCCGCACGACCGCCAAGATGGGCCCCGAGTACACGGCCCTGCACTCGATGGTGAAGTCCGAAGGACTCCACACCGTGTGCCAGGAGGCCGGCTGCCCCAACATCTTCGAGTGCTGGGAGGACAAGGAGGCCACCTTCCTCATCGGTGGTGACGTCTGCACCCGGCGCTGCGACTTCTGCGACATCGCCACCGGCCGGCCCACCTCGCTGGACCTCGACGAGCCCCGACGCGTCGCCGAGTCGGTGCGCCAGATGGGCCTGCGCTACTCGACGGTCACCGGCGTCGCCCGTGACGACCAGCCCGACGGCGCCGCCGGGCTGTACGCCGAGACGATCCGCCAGATCCACCTGCTCAACCCGAACACCGGCGTCGAGATCCTCCCGCCCGACTTCGGCGCCAAGCCCGAGCTCGTCGGCCAGGTCTTCGACGCCCGCCCCGAGGTCTTCGCGCACAACCTCGAGACGGTGCCGCGCATCTTCCGCCGCATCCGCCCGGCGTTCACCTACGAGAAGTCCCTCAAGGTCCTCTCGATGGCCCGTGAGGCCCAGCTGGTCACCAAGTCCAACCTCATCCTCGGCATGGGCGAGACCGACGCCGAGATCGAGGAGGCCATCCGCGACCTGCACGACGCCGGCTGCGACATCCTGACGATCACCCAGTACCTGCGCCCCTCGAAGCTGCACCATCCCATCGACCGCTGGGTCAAGCCCGAGGAGTTCGTGCACTGGTCCGAGGTCGCCGAGCAGATGGGCTTCAAGGGCGTCATGGCCGGCCCGCTCGTGCGCTCCTCGTACCGCGCCGGTCGCCTCTGGGCCACCGCGATGCGCAAGTGGGGGCGTGAGATCCCGGCCCACCTGTCGCACCTCGCCGAGGCCGCGGAGTCCCCCGCCCGCCAGGAGGCGGCGTCGTTGGTGGCCCGCACCCAGAGCGCCGTATCCTGAGCACCATGGCACGCAACAAGGACGGCGCCTCGAGCGCGCCCACGGACAAGAAGCAGGGACGGCTGTCCCAGATCCGCGACGTCTACCGCGCGGCGCGGGCGACGGACCCCACCATCGGCTGGTGGATGCTCCTGTCGTTCCTCGTCGTCCTGGGCGTCCTGCTCGTGGCGGGCCTGCTCCTGCACATGACGATCATCTTCACGATCTTCGGTGTGCTGTTCGGCATCCTCGCCGCGACCATCGTCCTGAGCCGGCGCGCCGAGAAGGCCGCCTACTCCCAGATCGAGGGCCAGGCCGGCGCCGCTGGCGCCGCCCTCACCTCGATCCGACGCGGCTGGTACACCGACCGCGAGCCGGTCGCCGCCGACGTCGCTCGCGCCGGTGACATCAGCTCGGCCGCCATGGTCTACCGGGCCCTCGGCCGCCCGGGCGTCGTGCTCGTGGGCGAGGGCCCTACCGGACGCGTCCAGAAGCTGCTCGTGGCCGAGAAGAAGCGCGTCGAGCGGGTGGCCCCCGGCGTCCCCGTCACGACGATCCGCGTCGGCAACGGCGAGGACGAGGTGCCGCTGCCCAAGCTTGCGAGCAAGGTCCAGCGCCTCAAGCCGCAGATCACCAAGGACGAGATGGCGATGGTCAACAAGCGCCTCAAGGCCATCGGCGGCCTGCGCGCCCCGCTGCCGCCCGGCGTCGACCCGGCCCGCGCCCGCATGGACCGAAAGGCCCTCCGCGGCAAGTGAACCCCTGATCGGAAAGAGCAGCTCGTCCCCTTCGGACGAGCTGCTCTTTCGATGTCCGGAGGGGACGAACCGCTCTTCGATCGCCCTCGGTGGTCAGCGGGTGCGGACGATGACGGTGTTGGGCACCTTGTCGTGCAGACCCCGCCCGTCGCGGTCCCACACGATCGCGGGGATGAAGAGGCACAGCAGGACGGTGCGGACCAGCGCCTGCACCGGGTGGACGCGGTCGCCGGAGAGCGAGCGGACCTGGAGCCCGGCGACCCGGTGCCCGATCGTCGTGCCGAGCGTGCCGACGAGCAGCAGGTTCATCACTGCGAAGATCCCGAGGACCACGAAGTTCTGGCCGCCCGTCGCCGGCGGGTCCGAGAAGGGCAGCGGCACCCCGAACAGCCCGCGCGCGATGAGCGAGGCGATCGCCCAGTCGACGAGGACGCCCACGAGCCGGATGCCGAAGCCGGCCACCGATCCGGCGCCGCTCGGCGGCAGGCCGAGCGCCCGCCCGCGCCAGTCGTCCGGCTGCTGCGTGCGCTCGCGCGGGCCCTGCAGCCACGAGCCGAAATCCTTGCGGTCCACCACGGCACCAGCCTAACGAGACATGGGCCACGGCCTTTGCCCGGGCCTGTCCATCCGTAACACCGGCGAAACATTCGGGTCATGGCAGGGAAACTGCGACTCGCTAGGGTCGATCCCGACAGCACGAGGCCGTCGCCCTGCCCTGCCCGGCGACGACCTCGCCCCACATCAGGAGGTTGGATGTTCAGCTCAGCTGACGAGGTCCTTGCGTTCATCAAGGACGAGGACGTCAAGTTCGTCGACATTCGGTTCTGCGACCTGCCCGGCGTCATGCAGCACTTCAACGTGCCGGCTGAGTCGGTCGACGAGGACTTCTTCACCGTGGGCCAGATGTTCGACGGGTCCTCGATCCGCGGCTTCCAGGCGATCCACGAGTCCGACATGAAGCTCGTGCCCGACCCCGCCACGGCGTTCATCGACCCCTACCGCGTCGAGAAGACGCTGGTCATGAACTTCTCGATCCTCGACCCGTTCACGGACGAGCGCTACAGCCGCGACCCGCGCAACATCGCGAGCAAGGCCGAGGAGTACCTCAAGTCCACCGGCATCGCCGACACCGCCTACTTCGGCGCCGAGGCCGAGTTCTACGTCTTCGACGACGTGCGCTTCGAGACGAAGCAGAACGCCGGCTACTACTTCATCGACTCCGTCGAGGCCGCGTGGAACACCGGTCGCGAGGAGGAGGGCGGCAACAAGGGTTACAAGACCCGCTACAAGGGCGGCTACTTCCCCGTCTCCCCCGTCGACCACTTCGCCGACTTCCGCGACAAGATCTGCCTCGAGCTAAAGGAGGTCGGTCTCAACGTCGAGCGCAGCCACCACGAGGTCGGCACCGCGGGCCAGATGGAGATCAACTACCGCTTCAACACGCTGCTGCACTCCGGCGACGACCTCATGAAGTTCAAGTACGTCGTCAAGAACTCGGCGTGGAAGCAGGGCCACACGGCGACGTTCATGCCCAAGCCCCTCTTCGGCGACAACGGATCGGGCATGCACACCCACCAGTCGCTCTGGAAGGACGGCGAGCCGCTCTTCTACGACGAGCGCGGCTACGGCGGCCTGTCCGACATCGCGCGCTGGTACATCGGCGGCCTGCTCAAGCACGCCCCGTCGCTGCTCGCGTTCACCAACCCGACGGTGAACTCCTACCACCGCCTGGTCCCGGGCTACGAGGCCCCGGTCAACCTCGTCTACTCCGCCCGCAACCGCTCGGCCTGCGTGCGCATCCCGATCACCGGCACCTCGCCGAAGGCCAAGCGCATCGAGTTCCGCGTGCCCGACCCGTCGGCCAACCCGTACCTGTGCTTCGCGGCGCAGCTCATGGCCGGCCTCGACGGCATCAAGAACCGCATCGAGCCGCCGGAGCCGGTGGACAAGGACCTCTACGAGCTGCCGCCGGAGGAGCACGCCGCGATCCAGCAGGTGCCCGGCTCGCTGCCGGCCGTGCTCGACGCGCTCGAGGCCGACCACGAGTACCTGCTCCAGGGCGACGTCTTCACCGAGGACCTCATCGCTGCCTGGATCGAGTACAAGCGCAAGAACGAGGTCGACCCGATCCGCTTCCGCCCGCACCCGCACGAGTTCGAGATGTACTTCGACATCTGATCGACAGTCCGCCTTCGCGCGGATTCCCTGGTGGGACATGGTTCCAGAACGCGGGCCCCTTCGGGGGCCCGCGTTTCCATGTGCTCGCCGGCCGCAGGCGCCGGACGCCTGCGCGCATCCCGCGTCCCTTGGGGGTGGCGCGGGGCGCGTCGTCAGGGCTCGAGGTCGGCAGGCTCGACGCGGGGCGTGGCGCCCGGACTGAACGTGCGCGACTCGACGACCTGGAGGGCGAGCAGGAGCCCGCCGAAGAGCAGTGGAGTGGTGAGCAGCAGAAGGCTCATGAGGGTTCCTCGTGTGGACGGTTGCCGACGTCGGTGCGACTGGTTGGTCGCCCCCACCCCGAGGAGACGTCGTCCTCCACGGCGTACCCGTTGACCGGGCTGGGCAACCATCGGGGCGGCTCAGGGGCGGCCCCGGGGCGACCCCCGCCGCCGTGGCTCGCCGGATGGGTATGGTCGCGATCGCCAGCAACCGCGTGCGGACGGGGCCGCACCCTCACGAGGATGCCTGATGTCCCTTCACCCTCCCCTGCCTTCGCGTCGGTGCGCCGATGAGTGACTGGCGCGCCGACGCACGTGTCCGCGTCCGGGCACTCGGCACCGCCCTGCACCGGGCCGGGCCAGAGCGGGATGCCTTGCTCCTGCTGCTCAAGGCCGCCCTCGCGGCGGTCCTGGCGTGGCAGTTCGCCCTGCACGTGCTGGACAGCCCGATCCCGTTCTACGCCCCGATGGCGGCCCTGCTCGTCGTCGACCGCACGATGGTGCGCTCGATCGCGGGCAGCGCCCAGCGCGTCGCGGCGGTGGTGCTCGGGCTCGGCGTCGCGTGGCTGGCGGCGACGTGGTTCGGCACGACGTGGTTCACGATGTTCGGGGTGACGCTCGTGGCCCTCGTCATCAGCCGCTGGTCGCGGCTGGGTACCCACGGGTCGCAGGTGCCCTCGATGGTCCTCCTGTCGCTCATCACGGCCGGCGGCACCGACGAGCAGTTCACGTACCTGACGATCGTCGAGACCATCGCCGGTGGCGTCATCGGCGTCGCCACCAACGCGGTGGTGCTCACCCCGCTGCACCTGACCAAGCCTCGCCAGCGGGTCGCGGCGCTCGCACGACAGGTGCGCGAGCTGCTCGAGGACATCGCCAACGGACTCGACGGCGACTGGGACGCCGACTCGGCACGCCGCTGGTACCAGCGGGGCAACGAGATCACGGACAAGGCACCCCTCGTCATCGACGACATCGAGACCGGCCGTGAGAGCACCCGGTTCAACCCGCGGGCGAACCTGCGCCCGGCGATGCTCGACTGGGAGGGCTACGCGCACACCGTGGCCGCGTTGCGTCGCAGCCTCTGGCACGTCACCGGCGTCGCCCGCACCCTCGTCGACGCAGCCGACCCCGATCGCGCTCAGCCGGTGCCCTCCCCCACCTTCCTCGGCCGGTACGCCGACGCCCTGCGCGCCACCGGTCGCGCGGTGAGCCGACTCGGACGGCGCGACGACGGCGACGGGTTCGACGCAGCCGTGGATCAGGCACGTGCCGTCCTCGTCGAGCTGCGCGACGAGGTGCGCGAGACACCGCTCGATGATCCCGACCAGTGGCCGGTGTACGGCTCGCTCATCAGTGACGCGTTGCGAGCCCTGCAGGAGCTCGAGGACGCCCGCGAGCGCGCCGCGGTGCCGATGCCCGGACCCGTGCGTCCGCCGGCACGCCGTGAGGCCGTGTTCGGCCTCTCACGGCGTCGGCGCGCCGACGAGGCGGCCCGGCCACACCGGTCCGGTGACGACGCGGGATGATCCACGAAGGACGCCCGGGCCGGCTCGGCAGGGGCGCACGGCGCGATGAGGGGCAGTGGGGATGTCGATGGCGACAGCGATGGTGACGGACGATCGCGAGGAGGCCCGGTGAGGCCGGACCGTGACCCGCGCGAACGCTTCCCTCGCTCGGTGTACGCCGACGGCGAGGAGCCCGATCCGAGGTTCAGTCTCGCCAACGAGCGGACGTTCCTGGCCTGGATCCGCACGGCCCTCGCCTTCATGGCCGCCGGACTGGCCATCGAGGCGCTGCAGGTGCCCATCCACCAGTGGCTGCGCGCGATCATCGCCGTGGTCCTCGTGCTCGCCGGGCTCGCGGCGACGGCTCAGGCGTGGCTCGCGTGGACGCGTACCGAGCGCGCCATGCGACGCCGGACTCCCCTGCCGTCCTCGGGTCTCAAGCTGCCGATCGTGCTGATGCTCGGTCTCGTCGCGATCGGCGTCCTGGGGAGCGTGCTGCTGTGACCTCGCCTCCGCCCGCACCCGGTGATCGCGGCCTGCAGCCCGAGCGGACGTCGCTGGCCTGGCGCCGCACCGCGCTGTCGGTGGCGGTCGGCTCGCTCGTCGGACTGCGCGTCCTGCCGCCGCACCTGGGCGTCCTCGGCTACGTCGCGTGCGCCGTCGGCCTCGCGTGGAGCCTCGACCTCGCCCTCACGTCGGCGCGGCGCTACCACGGGGCCGACGCCTCGGTGCGGGCGACCGACTCCGCCCCCACCGACACCCAGGCATCGGCTCCGGCGGACGCGACGGCCGGGGCCGACATCGCGCGCACCACGGCGGCGACGGTCCTGGTCGGCCTTCTCGCGCTCGCGTGCGTCCTCGTCATCGCCACGGGCTGAGGTCGCGACTGGCAGCGGTCCCCTCCTCGCGCTACAGTCGGTGTCGACGTGATACCCCCTCGGGTATTTCCGAGCCAGCGAGGAGAAGGTCCCATGTGCCGAGCAGCCACCTGTCGTACGTGTGGCAAGACGACGTGGTCCGGCTGCGGCCAGCACGTCGAGCAGGTGATGCGCGGCGTGCCCGCGGCACAGCGCTGCCCGGGGCACGAGAGGGAGCAGGCAGCCCCAGGCACTGGCACCGGCCTGCTCGGCCGCCTCTTCGGCGGTCGCTGAGGCACCCGGCGTCTGGAGGCTCGCGAGCCGGAGGTGTCGGGCCCCCGGGCGTCGACCCCGAGAGGTCAGCCGGGGCCGGCGACCGGCGGTGAACCGGCGCAGCAGCTCGCACGGCCCGGCATGAAGCGTCCGGCCCGTGGATGGCGGGTCGGGCCGTCGCACCGGCGGGTACGTCCCCCGTCGTGAACGAGCCCGTGGCCGACCCACCGAGCGCCCCGGCGTCCGTGGTGAAAGCCGGCGACGCCCAGGACCCGCGCCGCTGGAAGGCGCTGTGGGTCTGCCTCGTCGCGGGTTTCATGACCCTGCTCGACGTCAGCATCGTCAACGTCGCACTGCCCTCGATCCGCACCGGCCTGGACGCCTCGCCGAGCGAGCTGCAGTGGGTCGTGTCCGGCTACGCCCTCACCTTCGGCCTGACGCTCGTGCCCTCCGGGCGCCTCGGCGACGCCCTCGGGCGGCGGACCGTCTTCATCGTCGGCGTCGTCCTCTTCGGCCTGGCCAGCCTCGCCTGCGGCCTCGCCCCGACGAGCGCACTCCTCGTGGCCGCCCGGCTCGTCCAGGGCGCGGCCGGCGGCATCCTCAACCCGCAGGTCTCCGGGCTCATCCAGCAGCTGTTCCATGGTGCCGAGCGGGGCCGCGCGTTCGGCCTGTTCGGGGCGACCATCGGCATCTCGACGGCGGTCGGCCCGGTCACCGGTGGCCTCATCCTCGACCGGCTCGGCGCGGAGCACGGCTGGCGCTGGATCTTCTTCGTCAACCTTCCGGTCGCCCTCGCCGCAGTCGTGCTCGCGCGCCGCTGGCTGCCCGATCCACCACCTCGGGACCGCACCCGTCGGCTCGAGCTGGACCCCGTCGGGGTCGTCCTGCTCGGTGCGGCCGTGCTCTGCCTGCTCCTGCCCGTCGTCGAGACCGGTCACGGGGCACGGGTGGTCTCCTGGTGGGTGGCGGTCGCGGGCCTCGCGCTGCTGGGGCTGTTCCTCCTCTGGGAGCGTCGCGAGGCGCGGCACGGGCGCGAGCCGGTCGTCGACCTGCACCTCTTCGGCCTGCCGGGCTACGCCGCGGGTGCGACGGTCGGCACCATCTACTTCGCCGGGTTCACCGGCATCTTCTTCGTCCTGACGATCCACTTCCAGCAGGCGCTCGGCTACTCGCCGCTGCTCGCGGGGCTCGCCGTCACGCCGTTCGCGGCCGGGTCGGCGGTCGCCTCGGCCGTCGGCGGGCGGCTCGTCTCCCGCTGGGGCCGCTCCCTCGTCACGACCGGGCTCGCCGTCGTGCTGGTCGGACTCGTCGCGACCGACGTCGTCCTCGGCGCGGTCACCGG
>JAEXXY010000388.1 GCA_023451855.1 Actinomycetes bacterium | reverse complement strand
CCCGGTGCGCCCGGTGCGCCCGGTGCGCCCGGTGCGCCTCGAGTCGGCGGGTCGGCCGGCTCGGACGCCGGGGCCCAGTCATAGACGACCGAGGTGTTCAGCAGGACGTCCACCGCGGAGCGGTTCTCGCGGCTGAAGACCACCCAGAAGAGCAGGATCGGCACGAACACGCACAGCAGCGCCCGTACGACGGCGACGAGGGGTCGGACCCGCCGGCCGTGGGAGTCGACGACCCGCAGCCCGAGCAGGCGGTCGCCGTAGGTGCGCCCGGTGGTCGCCCACGCGAGTCCGAGGTAGCAGGTGAGGAACGCGAGGAAGGCGGCCAGGAGCAGCTGGAAACTGGGGTCGGGCACGGTGAACGCCCGCGGACGCAGCAGGTAGGTCACTGCGACGATGCCGCCGTACCCGGCGGCGACGGCCACGACCGCGACGAGCCCGTCGACGACCCCCGCGAGCACGCGCGTCACGATGCCGGCCCGGTGGCCCTGCACCGACCGGGCCGCCTGCGGGATGGTGATGCGCGCGATCGGCCTCCGAGCCGGGTCCAGCGGCGGTTGCGCGGTCATGGTGGTCAGGGGGTGGGGTCCGGGCCGCCGGCATCCGGCCCGCCCCAGTCACGGCGGATCTGCGGACGCGTCGGCAGTGTGCCGTCCCCGTCCTCGAAGGCCGGGCCCGGGGCCCGCTCGGGCCGGTGCAGCAGCCGGTCGACGACGTGCGCCACCCGCTCGTCGGCCCCGATCCCCTGCCGACGGACCTCCCGGACCCCCTCGGAGGCCATCGACCCGGTGGAGCTGCGGATGATCCCGGGCAGGTCGATCCCCTCGACGACGACCTCGGCCAGGGCCACGAGGTCGAGCTTGGCGATGATGGCATCGATGTCGACGCGCGCCACGATGGCATCGACATCGATCCGGTCCACGATCTGCTGCAGGTCCACCCCGGCGACGATGCCGTCGATGTCGAGCGCGGCGATGACCGCCCCGATGTCGGCCCGCGCCACGATGGCATCGACATCGATCCGGTCGATGATCCGCTGCAGGTCCACCCCGGCGACGATGCCGTCGATGTCGAGCGCGGCGATGACCGCCCCGATGTCGACCCGCGCCACGATGGCATCGACATCGATCCGGTCCACGATCTGCTCCACGTCCACCCCGGCCACGATGCCGTCGATGTCGACGTGCTCCTGCACGACCGCGTCGAGGTCGACCAGGCCGAGCACCGAGTCGACGAGCGGCGGGGCCACCCGCTGCGCCACCCCGTACGCGCGCCTCGTGGCCTCCTGCCGCTCCTGGGCTCCGCGGGCGACGAGGCCCTCGACCCATGGCACCACCCGCAGCTGTCGAGCCAGCGCCAGCGGCACCCAGGCCAGCGCCGTGACCGGGCGGGCGAGGAGGGCCGCCAGGCCGGCCATCCGGACGGCCCGCTCGACGACGAGCACGACGACGGCGATCGCACCGTCGGCCACGTCGACCGGCGACCAGCCGGGCGGCGCGCCACCGGCGTCGGGCGACCGTGGCGCAGGCGGGGCGACGGGCTCGTCCGGGGGTTCGATGAGCACGGTGTCTCGCTCCTCACGACGGACGGTGACGACCTTTCGATCGTCCGGCCCGGCGCGCGCCCGCGCGTCATCCTCAGCGGGTGACCCGCCGCGTCGCCCGGGAGCCCAGACTGGGGGCGGACACCTCCGACTCCCCCGCGCCCGGCGGCTCCGGCCCCACTGCACGGGTCCACGACACATCGGACCGAGGACCCCCGATGCGACCACGACGCCACCGCACTCCACACCGCGCGGCGAGCATCGCCGCCCGCAGCGCCCCCGGCCTGGCCACCGCCGTCCTCGCGGTCGCCGCCCTCGGTGCGTGCTCCTCCACGACGGGCTCGGGCACTGCCGCGTCGGAGTCGCGGCCGGTCAGCGGCTTCTCGGCCGTCGAGCTCGCCGGGGTGGGCACGGTCGTCGTCGAGCCGGGCGCGACGGAGTCCGTCAGCGTCGAGGCCGACGACAACATCCTGCCCATGCTCACCTCGGACGTCGCGGGCGGCACCCTCGTGCTCGGCACGGAGCCGGGGTCCTCGGTCTCGCCACGGACGCCGATCAGGTACCGGGTGACGGTCACCGACCTGTCCGGGCTCCTGGTCAGCGGGTCGGGCGACATCACGTCCGCCGGGGCCGCCGGGCCGGCCCTGTCGGTCGCCATCTCCGGCTCGGGCACGATCACGGCGGCGGGCACGACCGACCGGCTCTCCGTCGACATCACCGGCTCGGGCGACTTCGCGGGCGGTTCCCTCACGGCCCGGGACGTCGACGTCACGGTCTCGGGCAGCGGAACAGCCCTCGTCCACGCGAGCGCCACCCTGCACGCGTCGATCAGCGGCAGCGGCGACGTGCGCTACCTCGGGGAGCCGGCGGTGACGAAGGACGTGAGCGGCTCGGGCGAGGTGGTCAAGCAGTAGGCGCCGGCGAGCAGCTCACCCCTGCGGGCTGCGCAGGCTCGCCGCCCGCGTCGTGAGGTGCCGGCGCTCGGCGTCGTTC
>JAEXXY010000302.1 GCA_023451855.1 Actinomycetes bacterium | reverse complement strand
GGCTGGTACCGCGCCGCACGACGCTCGTCGGTGCCCGCCCACCGCGTCCGGGTCCCGACGACCTACGTCTGGGGCCGCCGGGACCCGTTCCTCGGCCCCGACGCCGCCCGCCTCACGGCCGAGCACGTCGAGGCCCCGTACGAGCTCGTCGAGCTCGACGCCGGCCACTGGCTGCCCGAGACGCGGGCGGCCGAGTGTGCGGCGGCGGTCGTGCGCAGCGTCGCGCGGGCGTCCGCCGCCTGACGCACCCCCTGCCGTCACGCACCTGAGGCCCCTGACGTCCCCGCCCGCGATGCGGGGAAGAGACCGGCGCCGGGGTAGGTTGCACGACCGTGGAGATCGACATCTGGTCGGACATCGTGTGCCCGTTCTGCTACGTCGGCAAGCGTCGCCTCGAGGCAGCGCTCGCCGGTTTCGAGCACGCCGACGAGGTGACCGTGCGCTGGCACAGCTTCGAGCTGGACCGCGGCGCCGAGCCGGTGTCCGCGTCGCCGCTCGTCGACCTCGTCGCCGCCAAGTACGGCATCTCTCGCGAGCAGGCCGTCGAGCAGCACCGTTCGCTCGCCGCGGCCGCCGCAGGGGTCGGCCTCGAGTTCAACTGGGAGCAGGCCCGGTACGGCAACACCTTCGACGCTCACCGGGTCGTGCACCTGGCTGCCGAGCAGGGCCTCGCCGATGCCGCGCACGAGCGACTCATGCGGGCCTACTTCACCGACGGCCTCGCCGTCGGTGACCGGGACACCCTGGTGCGCCTCGCCGCCGAGATCGGCCTGGATCCCGACGCGGTCCGCGCCATGCTCGACTCCGACGACTACGGCAACCACGTGCGCAGCGACCAGGCCACGGCCAAGATGCTCGGCATCGAGGCGGTCCCCTTCTTCGTCCTCGACCGTCGCTACGGGGTGTCCGGCGCCCAGCCGGTCGAGGTGTTCACCGAGGCCCTCGAGACGGCGTGGGCCCACCGCGACGACGCCCGGGAGCCGGTCGCGGCCGGCGCCGGGTGCGGCGGTGGCTGCGGAGCCGGTGGGTGCGGAGGCGTCTGCGGACGCTGACCGGCGCCTACGGTGGGCCCATGGCCCATCCGACGATGTACGAGGACGCCGACCCGTACCTGACCCGGCTGCGCAGCATCTGCCTTGCGCTGCCCGGTGCCGACGAGAAGGTCTCGCACGGCCGTCCCAACTTCTTCACCCGCAAGGTCTTCGCCATCTACGGCGGAGTGGTCAAGGGCGACCACGACCCCGAGCCGTACCGCCAGGCCCTCCTCGTCCTGCCCGAGGAGACCGACCGGCTCGCGCTGCTCGAGGACGAGCGGTTCGTCGTGCCCGGCTACTACGGACCGTACGGCTGGCTCATGCTCGACCTGCGCCACCGGGACGGCGTGGAGGGTGTCGACTGGGACGAGGTCCGCGAGCTCGTCGACGCCTCCTACCGGCGCACCGCGCCCGCGCGGCTCGTCACCAGGCTCGACGCGTCCTGACCGATCCCGCACCCGCACGTTCCGCCGAATCCGGCCCGCGGCCGTCACGAGCGGCCTACCGTGAGGTCGGAAACGGACAAAAGCCAGAAAAGGTGCACCCATGCGTCCTCGCCCCTTCACCGCCCGGATCGCCACCGCCGCAGCAACCCTGGTGCTCGCCGGGTCGGGGCTCGTCGGCACCGCCGCGACATCGGGAGCCGCCACCCCGACGCCCGCCCAGCAGGTCCTGACGCTCGTCAACGCCCAGCGCGCCAAGGCCGGCTGCCGCGCTCTCCGCGTCGACCTGCGCCTGCAGCGCGCGGCACTCGGACACTCGGTCGACATGGCCAAGCGGCGGCACTTCTCGCACACGAGCCTCGACGGCCGCACGTTCGTCACCCGGATCCGCGCCCAGGGCTACACCGGCCGCCGCCTCGGCGAGAACATCGCCGCCGGCTACCGGACGCCGAGCGCCGTCATGACCGCGTGGATGAAGAGCCCGGGCCACCGCGCCAACATCCTCGACTGCCGCTACACCGCGATCGGCATCGGCGTCGCCACCGGCGGTCCCTACGGCGTCTACTGGACGCAGGACTTCGGCGGCTGACCCGCCCGGTCCCCCACCGGGCCCTCGCGCGGCCGTAGGGTGTGGCTCCGTCCGCCACGCGTCGTGGTCGGGAACGTCCGTCGAAAGGGCCGCGGGTGGCAGGTGACACCGACCAGGAGCCGTCACGTCGGCGGGCCGTCGTCGTGACCCTCGTGGCCTCCCTGCTGCTCGTCGCCGGTGGTCTGCTCGCGCTGAAACGGTCGATCGACGAGGACCTGCCGCGCTTCCCGCCTCCCACGCCGACGACCACCTCCTCACCCGCCGCGGCCGGCGCGTCGGGGCAGGCCGGGGCCACGCACGCCGCCTCGGGCTAGCGTGGCCGCCATGGATGCGTGGCACAGCCAGGACCGGCACCTCGTGCGCCTCGAGTGGGGCCCGGACGCGTCGGTCGCCCTGGCGCGGCACGCGCGCGCGGCCGGCTCGCCGGTCGTGGCGGTCGTGGCCGACGTGCTCAGCTTCACGACGTGCGTGTCGGTCGCCGTCGACCGAGGGGTGCGCGTTCGGCCCTACCGGTGGAAGGACGCCTCCGCCGTGGCCTTCGCGGAGGCGCACGGTGCGGTGCTCGCCCAGCCGCGCGGACCGGTGGCCCCGAACGGGGACGCGTCAGGCCGGGTGAGCCTGTCCCCCAGGTCGATCCGCACCGCGGAGGGTCTCACCGACCTCGTCCTGCCCTCCCCCAACGGCTCGACGGTCTGCGCCGGGCTCGCCGAGGCCGGGGCGGAGGTCGTCGCCGCGTGCCTGCGCAACCGCACGGCGGTGGCCCGCCACCTCGCGGACCGGTTCACGGCGACCCCGAACCGGCCGCCCGTCGTGCTCCTCGTGCCCGCCGGTGAGCGGTGGCCCGACGACTCGCTGCGTCCGGCCGTCGAGGACCTCTGGGGCGTCGGGGCGGTGGCCGACGCGTTCGCGCGCCTCCTCGAGCACCGCGCCGGGCCCCTGCTGCTCAGCCCCGAGGCGCGGGTGGCGGTCGCCGCGTGGGACGCGGTGGCCGACTCGGTCGAGGACGACCTGCACGCCTGCTCGAGCGGGCGCGAGCTCGAGGCGAAGGGCTACGCGGACGATGTCGTCGTGGCCGCGGAGCTCGACGCGTCGGACGTCGTCCCGGTGCTGCGCGACGGCGTGTTCGTCGCCGCCTGAGCCGGGCTCACTGGCCGATCGCCGACCAGAACGCCGAGGCGGCCCGCGACGGGCGCCCGGTGCGACGCTCGGACCAGTCGGCGGAGCTCATGAGGGCCGTGACGGCGTTGACGCCGAGCCACCGGAGCGGCTCGGGCTCCCAGTTGCGAGAGGTGCGCCCGGCCCACGGCAGGCTCGTGAGGTCCTCGGGGTCCTCGCCGCGGATCATCGCGGCGAGCGTGCGGCCGGCGAGAGCCGAGGTGGCGACGCCGTCGCCGACGTAGCCACCGGCGAACGCGAGCCCGGTGTGGCGGTCGTGGCGCACCGACGGGAACCAGTCTCGAGGCACCCCGAGGTTGCCGCCCCAGGAGTGGGTGAACGCGACGCCGGCGAGCGCGGGGAACAGCTCGGTGAGGATGGTCCGCAGCCGGGCGTGCACGCGGTCGTCGCGGTCGTAGAGCGGCGACACCTTCGACGCGTAGTGGTAGGGAGCGCCCCTGCCTCCGAAGGCGATCCGCCCGTCACGGGTGCGCTGGCCGTAGATCGTCAGGTGCCGGTTGTCGGCGAACGTGACGCGCCGCTCGAGCCCGATGTGGTCCCAGACGTCGTCGGGCAGCGGCTCGGTGGCGGTCATGAGCGAGTAGACGGGGGCGATGGCGCGCCGCCGCCCGGCGACGGTCGGGGTGTACCCCTCCGTGGCGAGCACCACGTGCTCGGCGCGCACCGTCCCGTGCGGCGTGACCACGCGGTGGGCGCCGACGGCGGTGGCCGGCGTCTGCTCGTGCACGACGGCACCGCGCCGCTCGACGGCCCGAGCC
>JAEXXY010000254.1 GCA_023451855.1 Actinomycetes bacterium | reverse complement strand
CCGCGGGGTGTTCGGGGCCGCGTGGAAGGCGGGCGCGGGCGTCGAGGTGCCCTGGAGCGTCTCGCCGGCGCGGTTGGCGGCGTGCGGGTACGTGCCGAAGTAGTGGTCGAACGAGACGTTCTCGCCGAAGATGACGACGACGTGCTTGATCGGCGTCGACGTGCGGGCGCCGTGGGACGCGGGCGCGGTCGCCGTGGCGGCGCCGGCCGCCGAGACGCTGCCGAGGGCGAGGGCGGACACCGCGAGGGCGCTCACCGCACCGCCGGCCAGGGCCAGGCGTGAGGATCGGGGCATGGGTGGATCTCCTTGGACGACAAAGGTGGTGCCGAAGGCGACCCGGTCGGCGAGCCCGGTCGCGTCATGCACGCTAGCCACGCCCGGAGCCCCCGCAGGGGGTCACGAGGTCGGGCGCCACGGAGTTTGCGAAGTGTTTCCCGTTGACGCGTCGGCCCTTTGCCCTTCTCCCAGCCACGCCCCATGGGGCATGGAGGGCACGCCCAGACTCGTCAGAGCCAGCCGCGCTCCTGGGCGACACGGGCGGCCTCGGCACGCGTCGACGTGCCCGTCTTGCCGATGGCCGAGGAGAGGTGGTTGCGCACCGTGCCCGGCGACAGGTGGACGTGCCCGGCGATCGCAGCGACGGTGCCGCCCCGCAAGGCGACGGCCAGCACCTCGCGCTCGCGCTCGGTCAGCGGGTTCGCGCCGTCGACGAGCGACTCCGTGGCCAGCGACGGGTCGACGACCCGCAGCCCGGCGTGGACGCGTCGGACCGCCTCGGCGAGCTGGCGCGCGGGAGTGTCCTTGACGACGAAGCCCGACGCGCCCGCCTCGAGGGCGCGACGCAGGTAGCCGGGGCGGCCGAAGGTCGTGACGACGAGCGTCCGGACGCCGGGCAGGGCGTCGCGGACGGCGGCCGCGGCCGCGATGCCGTCCTGGCCGGGCATCTCGATGTCGAGCAGGCACACCTGCGCGCCCGACGTGCGTGCGGCCTCGACCACCTCATCGCCGCGGCCGACCTCGGCGACGACCTCGAGGTCGCTCTCGAGCGCGAGCAGCGCGGCGAGCGCCCCGCGCACGAGGGCCTGGTCGTCGGCGAGCAGCACCTTGATCGGGTCGCTCACAGCGTCACCTCCAGCACGGTCCCGTGTCCTTCCGGCCCGGTGGCGAGCGAGAACCGGCCCCCGGCGGCCTCGACCCTCTCACGGATGCCACGGATGCCGTTGCCCTCGGGGCGGTTCTCGAGGCCGCGGCCGTCGTCGCGGACGGTGAGCCGGTTGGAGTCGAGCTCGACCCAGCACGTGTCGGCGTCGCTGTGCCGCACGACGTTGGTCATCGCCTCGCGCAGCACCCAGGCGAGCACGGTGCGGTGACGCGGGTCGACGGTGGCGTGGTCGTCGGGCACATGGGCGTCGATTCCGGCACCGGCGAGCGCGGTCCTGGCCGAGTCGAGCTCGGCGTCGAGGCGGGCCGCCCGCAGCCCACCGACGGTCGCACGGATCTCGGCGAGGGCCTGCCGGCTCAGGGCCTGGATCTCGGCGAGCTCGGCGCGGGCGCGCTCGGGGTCGAGGTCGACGAGGCGCTCGGCGAGCTCGGCCTTGACGGTGACGACGGTGAGCGAGTGGCCGAGCACGTCGTGCACGTCGCGGGCGACCCGCTCGCGCTCCTCGACGAGGGCCAGCTCGCGCGACATCGACTCGTACTCACGGCCCCGGTCGCTCATGAGCCGGACGCCGGCCGTCATGACGGCGACGGCGAAGACGATGGTGGCCACGACCCACTGGCCCTCCTCGCCGCCGCTGGACACGGCGATGAGTACCGCCGTCGCCACGGCGAGCACGGCGACGGCGAGCGACACGAGCCGCGGCAGCGCGAACATCGCGAACGACACGACGAAGGGCAGGTAGCTGACGGCGTCGACACCGATGATGAGGCTCATGACGGCCGTGCAGGCCACGAGCCCGCCGACGTAGAGGGCGCCCAACCGGTAGGACGGCGTGCACTCCTTCTCGAGGGCGTTGAGGTGCGCGGCACCCCGGGCGTAGACGGCCCCGAACGCGACGGTGACGACGAGCCCGACGACGACCTGCCAGGCGGGCAGGTGGCTGGTGATGATCGCGATGACGGGGAAGACGAGGAACACGAGCCAGACCGACTGGACGATCCAGCCCCACTTCTCCCACGGGTTCGACTCGGCCACCCTGCCCGACGGGAGGTCGGACCGGGTGGCCGGGACGCGGCGCCGAGACGCCCGGAACGGCGTCACTGGCGCTCCCGCCCACGGCGGACGAACCACGTGGCGAGGCCACCGAAGACGAGCGCCCACACGACGACGTTGGCGATCGGCAGCCACAGCGGGTCCTGCGTGCCATCGGGCAGGTACCCCTCCGTCAGCGGGTAGCGGGCCAGCGCCGCGTACCCGTAGAGGGGCGTGAACTTCGCGAAGGTGAGCAGCGCCCCCGACAGCGGGATGAAGAGGTTGCCGAGGAAGGCGAAGATGACCAGCGTGCCGGCGGCAGCACCCACCGACGCCTCGGACCGGAACGCCGTGCCGATGACGAGCCCGTAGAGGGCGAACACCGCCGAGCCGGCGAGCGTCAGCAGGGCGCTCAGCGTCCAGGCGGTCGCCGACCCCCGAGCGCCCGTCGCGGCGCCGAGCACGTAGGTGATGACGACGGGCACGGCGGCCACGGTCATGGCGATGACAGCCTTCATCGCGATGTACGACGAGTCGGCCAGCGGTGTCAGGCCGAGCTGCCGGCCCCAGCCCTGGACGCGCTCGACCGCGGCGTTGCCGCCGATGCTCGTCGTGGCGGTGACGGCACCGTAGGCGGCCATCGAGATCATGACGTACATCGCGACGTTGCCGTTGCCGATGTCCTGGCCCTTGGCGGAGACCGTCGCGCCGAAGATGAGGTAGAAGAACGCGGGCAGGCCGGCGGTGAAGAACATCGCGGACCAGTCGCGCGTGATGCGCCGCATCTCGAGCAGCGTGAAGGTGGCGTTCATCGGACGAGCTCCTGCGGACGGTCGTTCTGGGTCAGGGGTGCGGCGCCGTCGGCAACAGTGTCGCCGGTCAGGGCCATGAAGGCCTCTTCGAGGCCGGCGCTGCGGATCTCGAGGTCACGGCCGCCGAGCTCGACGAGCAGCAGGCGGGCGACGGCGTCGGAGTCGGCGGCCGAGACGACGACACGCGAGCCGCGCTCCTGCACCGAGCGGACGCCGTCGAGGGCCCGGAGGCGCTCGACCGACGCGGCCAGAGTCAACGCGGGAAGCTCCGCCGACACGGTGCGCCCGGTGGCCTGGGCCCGGATCTCGGCGGTCGTGCCGTCGGCGACGATGCGCCCCTGGGCGATGAGGACGATCCGGTCGGCGAAGGCGTCGGCCTCCTCGAGGTAGTGCGTCGCGAAGACGACGGTGCGGCCGGCGTCGGCGTCGGCGTGCATCGTGTCCCAGAAGTCGCGGCGGGCCGTGACGTCCATGCCCGCGGTCGGCTCGTCGAGGATGAGCAGACGCGGGTCGGGCAGCAGGGCGAGGGCGAAGCGCAGGCGCTGCTGCTCCCCTCCGGAGCACTTGGAGACGCGTCGGTCGGCCAGCCTGGCGAGGCCGGCGCGGGCGATGACGTCGTCGACCTGGGCGTGCGTACGGTACGTCGAGGCGATCATCCGGACGGTCTCGCGCACCGTGAGGTCGCGAAGCAGGCCGCCGGTCTGCAGGACCGCGGACACCTGGCCCTCGATCACGGCCGCGCGCGGCCGGCGGCCGAAGACCTCGACGGTGCCGCTCGTCGGCTCGGTGAGGCCGAGGACCATGTCGAGGGTCGTCGTCTTGCCGGCACCGTTCGGGCCGAGGAAGGCGACGACCTCGCCCTGCTCGACACGCAGGTCGACGCCGTTGACGGCGCGGACCTCGGTGTCGGCGGAGCCGCGGAGGGGGTGGAAGGTGCGGACGAGGTCGCGCAGGAGGATCGCGGGGGCGGTGTCCCTGGTCATGGGTCCAGCGTGGCCCGCCGAGGCCCGACGCGTCAGCGGCGAAGGTCATGACCTGGCCGTGACACCTGTCATCTCGTCGCCGGGGTGTGTCAGGTGCGCATGACCTGCGGGCGCGTGGGCGTGAGGTCGACGAGGTGCAGGTGGAGGGTGCCGCCGGTCGGGGCGGCGTAGGTGCGCCCGAGACGTGGAGTGGGTCGTTGGCGTGGTCGCCCCGGCCCGGGTGATCCCGGAGGCTCGTCGACTGGCTGATCGGTGGCCTTCGAAGGCGTGGCGGCGGCGGTGAGGGTTGGCGGCTCGGGTATGCGTCTCCGCAACTCGGTCGGTGGGCCGATGGGCCAGCCCTGCCGGGTGTGGAACCGGGGCCCGTCCGTCCTGCCCGGGCGGGTGGGGTCGCCGGTGATGGTGTACTCGCCGCGGTGGTGGCTGTCGTGGTGGAAGGTGCACAGGCACAGCAGGTTCGCCAGGTCGGTCAGGCCGCCGTCGCGCCA
>JAEXXY010000231.1 GCA_023451855.1 Actinomycetes bacterium | reverse complement strand
CCCACATCAAGCTCGGGCGAGGCGGGCTGACCGACGTCGAGTGGACGGTGCAGCTCGGCCAGCTGCGTCACGCCCACGACCACCCCTCGCTCCGGGTGACGAGCACGATGGCCGCGCTCGAGGCCCTTGCCGCCGAGGGCCTCATCGGGGCCGAGGACGCGCGGGCCCTGCGCGACGCGTGGCGCCTCGGTGCGCTGCTGCGCAACGCCGGCGTCCTGTGGCGCGGTCGGCCCATCGACAGCGTGCCCTCCGACGTGCGCGATGCCGACGGCATGGGGCGGATCATGGGCCGTCCGGCGGGTGACGGTGCCGAGCTCTGGGAGCTGTGGCGACGGGTGGCGAGGCGATGTCGCCATGCCACTGATTTCAACTTTTACGACTCCCCACCTCGGGGTAGCGTCATCCCGTGAGACCGAGCGAGGGCGAGTCCGGGACCGGCGTGCCGTCGTACGCCACGGTCCTGCGCACCCCGCACTTCCTGCCGGTCTTCCTCGCCAACGCGCTGTCCATGTGGGGCGACTACATCGCGCGTGTGACCATCGCCGCGGTCGTCTTCCAGCTGACGAAGTCCCCGCTCGCGACGGCCACGACGCTCGCCGTCAGCCTCGTGCCCTCGTTCTTCGGGCGCAGCCTCGTCGGGCCGGTCGTCGACCGGTTCCCGTACAAGCGGGTGCTCATCTGGTCCCACCTGCTGCGGGCCGCCTGCATCGTCGCGCTCATGTGGCTCCTCGTGGGCAGCTCGGGGGTCAACCTGCCGGCGGTCTTCGCCGTGCTCTTCCTGCTCGAGCTCGTCGGCGGCGCCTCCGTGGCCTCGAACATGGTGCTGATGACCGACCTGTTCGAGGACCGCCGCACCTACGCCCGCGCCATCGGCCTCGGGGCGATGGCCGAGCAGACCAACCAGGCCATCGGCCTCGCGCTCGGGGGCGGCATCGTCGCCCTGGTCGGTGCCGAGACCGGCCTGCTCATCGACCTGCTGACGTTCGTGGCGGCCGCCATGGTCATCGCGGTCGTCGTCCAGCTGCGGCCCGTCTCGGGTGGCCGCGGCAAGGGCCTGAGCGGCTTCGTGCACGACCTCGGCACCGCAGCCGGCGACCTCGCTCGCCACCCGGTCCTCGCGCGACTCGTGCTGCTCAGCGCGGTGGCCTGCATCGGCATCTCCGCACCCGAGGCCCTCGCCATCCCGATCGCCGCCCAGTACGGCTGGGCCAGCTGGGGCGGCGTCCTGATGGCCTCGCCGATCGTCGGGGCCATCGTCGGCATCGTGCTCATCGGCCGCCGTGACGTGCACCAGCAGAACCGGTCGATCGTGCCCCTCGCCCTGGCGATGCCGCTGCCCCTGATCGCCACCGCGTTCCACCCCCCGATCCTCGTCGTGGCCGCGCTCTTCGTCGTGTCGGGCATGTGCCAGGCGTTCATGGTGCCTCTCCAGGCCACCTTCGCCCTCGTCACCGAGCCCGAGCTGCGCGGGCGCATCTTCTCCCTCGCCGGTTCGGTGTCGATCGCCGCGGCGGGCCTCGCCTTCCTCGCTGCCGGCTGGGTCGGGGCGCACACGAGCCCCGCTGTGGGCGTCGCCATCTGTGCGGGCGTGTGCCTCGCGCTCATCGTGCTGCTCGCAATCTCGTGGCCGCACCGGCACGTGCGCCACGCCGTCGAGCGCGCCTACGCACCCTCGTCCCGCGCAGCCTGAGGCGTGGTGGGACGTACCCGACGCGTGAGGACCGTGCGTCGGGCGCGTCGAGACCAGGTGCCGGACGCGTCGACACTCTGACGCGGTCCCGTGCCGGACGCAGCGACCCGCCCGGCGGGGCGCCGGGCGGGTCGATGGGGTCGGTTTGGGGGTCGACGCGTCGGGGTCAGTGCATCCCGTTCGCCTTGAGGAGCGCCCGCCACGTCGAGTGGTAGACGACGCCGCTGGCGACGAGTCCGTGCGCCTGCTGCCAGGTCTTGAGCCGAGCCGTCGTCACCGACAGGAAGCTGCCCGTCGGCGAGACCCCGAGCGCCTTCTGCAGCGTCGTCACGGCGGCGCCGGACATCCCCGCACGCAGGACCATGCCCGAGCGCGGCACCAGCTCCTTGAGCAGTGCGCTCGCGCCCGTCGGGGCCTTGGCGGCGGGGTAGCTCGCACAGCGTCGGGCGTTGACGGTCGAGTAGCCGGCCGACCAGTTGAGGTCGCTCGGACGGCAGGGGCCCCAGTCGACTGTGGCGACGCGCTTGGTCCAGAAGGACGTGCGGCCCATCGCGCCCTCCCAGGAGAGCGTGAGGTGGATGTGGTTGCGGTGGCAGTTCGTGTCGGCGGACGGGGCGGGCGTCGTCGCGCAGTCCAGGTACGGGCGCCAGCCGTCCTCGGTGCGGTAGGAGCTCCACATCTTGTTGTTCCAGATGATGTACATGACGCCGAGCCGGCGGGCGTTGGCGTACCTGTTGCCCTTGTCGTCGGTGGCGAGCAGCCACGTCAGCAGGGCGCTGGCGTCGGTGCGCTGCGCGGTGTCGCGCACGTTGAAGAACGTGTCCAGCGCGCGTCCGTCGAAGTGCTCGGAGTTGGGCTTGGTGGCTCCGGTGCACGAGCGCAGCGTGCTGTAGCTGTTGGCGTACGTCGCCTTGATGAGGTTGCCGAGCTTGAGCGTGCCGGTGCGGTTGCGCAGGTCGCAGCCGGTGTTCGGCACGTACGGGGACAGGCCCTCGATGGCGGCGGGGAGGCCGCTCGGAATGGGGGGGACGGTGGCGTCGCCGGCCCGAGCCGGTGACGCGAGTGCGGGCACGAGGACTGCGGCGACGAGCGCAGCGACGGCGACGAGGGCGCGGACGGGGCGACGCCGGTTCGTGGTCGTCGAGGTGGGGGACGGGTGGGGGGTCGTGGTGGGATACATGCGGGTGGGTCTCCAACTGCGTGCGGGATCGGCCCGGGGGGAACCGGGCTCGTCTGGCGCGAGGGGTGGTGTCGTCAGGTCCCGCACGTGAGCCGAGGGAGGACTCTCGAACGCGGAAGCGACGACCGTCCGAAGTATTCCTTTTGTCACTGTTTCGTGTCTCGAGAACGCGGAATGTCGTGTTGACGGTGCGCGTGCGCCGGACGGGTCCGACACGTGCACGGCAGAGCAGCTCGGTCCGCGGCTGACCCGCCCGCGACAGCGCGCCACGTGGCCGGTTGTCGTGGTCAGCGGGGCGTGCCGCCCGCGACAGGGCGCCATGTGGTCGCTTGCCGTGGTCATCCGGGCGTGCCGCCCTGGGACCCGGGCGCCACGTGCCGGTTGACGCGTCGCCCGGCCCTCAGCGGGTCGACGGCCCGGCGGCCCGACGC
>JAEXXY010000229.1 GCA_023451855.1 Actinomycetes bacterium | reverse complement strand
GTGGATAGGTCCCATGGTGATGCGTTCTCCTTCCCGGCCCGACTAGGACCTCACGGCCACGACAGTTCGCCATCAGCCGTCACGCGGCGGACCTCCACCAGTTCGAGGCCGAGGGAGGCGATGCGCTCGATGACTCCGTGCAGCGCGGCTTGATCCAGTTGGCCGGAGAGCAGGGTCGTCGTCGGCTCGATGTCGATTCGCAGGTCCGCCAACGCCTCACGCGCAGCCGGACCGATGGTCCCGGATACACGCACCAGGTATTCGCTGACCAGATCCACGGTTCAACCTCCTCGCGCCGCGTGGCTCCATCCTTCAGCGAGTTGGGTGCTGAGGTATCACCTTTGTGGCATGAGCCGACGTCTGGCCGGAGCTCGTTGTGGGACGTCGGCCGGCAGCACTGGCCGAGAAGGATGGAGGGCTAGAAAGGCTCGGGCGCAGCAGCTAGGGCCCCGACAATCGCGCGCACGGGGTGGCTGAGAAGTTGGCCTACCCCGCTTGCGCGTCTGCAACCCGACGAACATCCACCAGTTCGAGAGCCAGTGCTTGCCCGCGCAACAGGATGCCGTACAGGCCGGACTGGTCCAGCTCGCCCGTCAAAGTGGTGCGGTCTCCGTGGCTCTCGGTGACCTCGAGTCCTTCGAATGCCAAGCGCGCCGCGTTGCCCAGCCGCCCTTCAACCGTGATGGCGTACCAGTTCCGCTTCACGTGCTCGAGCCTCCTACGTTGCCCCCGGCCAGGCGCCTGTGGACGCACCCCCGCACAGTACGCCGCTTGGCTGGCTTCCTCCTCGCTGGTGAGAGATTCAGTCTCTAGAAGTCGTCACAGGAGGCGAAGTTCGCGTCCGCGAGCCACCGCCTCTCGGCGACGTGTCACCCCCAGCTTGCGATACACCGCCGCAACGTGGGTTTTCACGGTGTTGACGGACACGTTCAGCTCATCTGCGATCTCAGACACGGAGAGCATGGTGGTGAGCCATCGCAGGATCGAAAGTTCTCTGTCCGTCAGGGTTTCCACGATGCCGGGTGCCTGAACGGAAAGTGGAGAGGTGGTGCCTACTTGGGGCGATGAAATCGGCACGGGCCACTTCTCGACGAGCGTTTCGTGCCTGGCGATCAGTGGGTACAACCTTTCGCCAGCCTCGATGAACGGCAGCAGGATTCCACCGCCCACCGCGAGATCAACGGCCTGCGTCGCCTGCTCGACGGCGCGACGCTCGTCCCCGCCTTTCATCGCGACTTCTGAGCCGACCAGCACTGCCTGGACGAGTACGGGAAGCGCTGTCGCGGGTGCGCTCGCTGCGACTATCCGACGTATCCGCCGTTCAGCGTCATCCAACTTTCCGGCCGCCAGGTCGGCCCGTGCCGCGGCCACGTCCGTCAGAGCGGCGAGGTGGTGATTGGGGCGACTAGGGCTGAGCGCAACTGGCGATGCAGTTTCCCCGAGCTCAACGGCCAACTCGTCCAGCAGGGCTGAGGCCACAGCAACCAAGTTGTACGCACCAGCGCTTGTCAAGGAGGTGCACGTTCGAAGAAGGAGATGGGCTTCCGAGTACCGAGCTCGCGCCTGCATCTCCTTCGCCTTGAGAATGGCGATGGTCAAGGCCAGGGCTGGCTCCGCTCCGACGTTGAGCTCCATGCCGGCCCGCCGAATTTCGGCGCCGAAACTCTTCAGGTCACCGAAAGCCAGGGCCAGCTCTGCAGCCGCGACATGATGTGTTGTCCGAGCCCGGCCACGGAGCGTCGGATGTGCTCGCAACGTGTGCTGACCAGACGCGACATGGTCCTCCGCGCGGCGAAGGCGGCCCATAGAACAGTGCAGCAAAGCCAACAAGGAGTGGCACTCGAGCTCCACTGCACTCATACCTAGCCCCACTGCGATCGCGGATGCCTCGCCCAGCTGTCGCTCTGCTTCGAGTACTTCTCCCAACCAGAGCGCGGACGCGCCGAGTTGACTCAAGGCGAACCCGGAGAAGGGTCCTTGCGGGTCGGCGCTGATCAGCCGTTCGCCGACGAGGGAGGCGGTGGTGGTGTCCCCTGACTGAGTGGCCAACACCAGACGGGCAAAGCCTGCGAGTGACTCGTAGTCATCGGGGCAGGATTGGAGGGAGTTCCCTTGGGCCCCATCCCGTCGGCCAGCGTCGGAGTCGATCCGCGCGACGAGTGCCGCCAGTCGAGTCGCGTCGCCAAGGGCGGCGGCGACGGCGGCTTGCGCGACCGCAACCGCATGTGCGTCTGAGGGTTCGGCCGTCTCGGGACGGGCGGTGAGGAAATCCCGGATGTTGGGGATCGCTCGTTCTCCGGTACCCAGGAACAACTCGACGAACGCGCCCTGACACAGCAGCGCAGCGGCGTGAGTCCAGTCCTCTGCCCTGATTGCGTGGTAGGTCGCCTCAACTAGGTTTCCGGAAACCTGATGCCATGCAGCCGCTCGCGCGTCAACCAGCCGTCGCGGCTGGGGCGGCTCGTTCGCCAAAAGGTGCACCAGAACTTCACGCATCAGTGGGTGGTATCGATACCAGCCCTCGGTCTCGCTCATTGAGGTGACGAACGAGTTCGACTGGCGAAGCTGCTCAAGTGTTCGACTGCTGCCCTCGCTGTTCAGAATGGCGTCTGCCAGCGAGCCGCTGACGACTTGGCACGTGCTGGTCCGGATCAGCAGTTGGCGAGTAGGTGGGTCCAAGGCCGCTAACACTTCTTCAAGGAGGTATTCCCCAGCACTGCCGCGGTCTAGGGAAAAACGTGTCACGAACTCTTCGGGATGGTCGGTAGATTCCATCCGCATCATCGACAGACGTAGGGCAGCAACCCACCCTTCGGTGCGCTGAATCAGAGACTTGCGTGTCGCCTCATCCAGGTCAAGCCCGTGCAGCGCGAGCAAGGCCCTAACCTCCTCGTCCGTCATGGCCAGGTCGGCAGCCCTTATCTCACCCAGGTTATCGGCCACGCGATAGCGGTGCAGTGGAAGGAGCGGGTCGCTGCGGGCGCAGAGGATCAAATGGAGGCCCGGCAGCGGAAAACGCACGAGGGCGTCAATCTGGTGGAGAATTCGCGAGTTCTTCAATATGTGCGCATCGTCGAGAACCAGGGTCAGCGAATCGCTGTCGGTAGCCTGCGCGGCGAGTCGCTCGAAGACTTCGTCCACGAGCGACTGGCTTGACTTCGGTACCTGAACGCCGGCGGCTACACCTGCTTCATTGAGGGCTTCATGCACGAGAGCCCAGAAGACATCCTCAGCGTTGTCCTCGGGCTCCAACGAGACCCACGCGGTCCGCATTCCGCGGTTTCGGACCCACTCGGATACCAGCGCGGTCTTACCCGAAGCGGGACCCGCTGCAACTACCGCGACCGGATGGGAAACCGCATCATCCAAAGAGGCCAGGAGCCGTGGTCGAGCCAGGTGACGCGTCGGAAGCGCTGGGATGACGACTCTTCGGCCTCGGAACGACGAGTACATGGTCAGCTGTCCCCCTGGACATGTCGTTTCGACGGTGTCTCGACAGCACCGCCACGCCCAGCCTAAAGCGGAACGCAATCGTCAGCACTCTTGCCGCAACCCCCTCTCCGTGGTATACGCAAGCCCCTACAGCGGACCCCCAGCGCTCTCGTGGCGGCATCATCCTGATCTGGTGGGCTCGGCGCAGCCGCCGCTCGAAAGGCTCATAGGTTGCAGGGGCAATCGCCGCCCGAATAAGCCCCGACTACGCCACAAAGCGCCAGCGGCGGGCAGAGCGAATGAAGGGCTGCGACCGCGCAGAAAGGTCGGCAGTATTTAGCTGGGGCGCGTGCGGCTTCCGCAAGCAGGAGCTCCTCCCCGATAGGTGAGTCCCCGGGACTTGAGCAAAGCGGATGATAACAGCATTCATCGACGCACAGGAGGAAGAATGAGTTCGCCCATCACAACTCCGCAGCCCGCCGGCTGGCGCTACGGAACTATGCTCTTCGCCGGCATGGCCATGCTGATCTCCGGCATCCTGGGCTTCATCCGCGGGTTGACTGCGCTGTTCGACAACACGCTGTTCGTGTCTACGCCTCGGTATGTGTTTGCATTCGATGTGACCACTTGGGGGTGGATCCACCTGGTCTGGGGCGTAGCCCTTGCCGTGGTGGGTGGGTTGATCCTCGCTGGGCGCCCCATCGGTCGGGTCCTCGGCCTCGCGCCAGTCACGATCGCCATTGTCATGAACTTTGCGTCCATGCCGCTCTACCCGTTCTGGTCTGTCTCGCTCCTGATCCTGAACGCCTTCGTGATCTGGGCTTTGTGCACGGCCGTAGTACCTGACTAGGGCGCCAGAGGCCGAGCCCTATCGGGGCACTCCTGTTGGCGCGTCTCAACACGAGTAGGACGATCCGCGACTCGATTGCCTCAACGACAAGTGTGGCTGCCGACGCGTTGCACATGGCGCAGGCTTTGGGGCCTCCGGCGTTGCGCTCGCCTACGCCTTCGGTTTGCTCCGGCTGGTGCAGGCCCCGCGGGTTCGACCTTCGTAGTAATGATTTCGCTCAGAAGCTCCCTATCCCCTTCCCGACCATCGTGACGCCGATGACGAGCAGCAGCACAGCCATGACGGTGGCGTTGTTGTGGACCAGCCAGGCGCGCAGCGACTCCAACGGGCCGGACATGGCATGGCGTGCCACGAGGTAGCCGAGAACGGGTAGCGCAACTGATGCTCCCGCAATCAGCGTAAAGACGGCGACGACCACCGCAATCGAGCCGGTCGAGAGGTCGGCGGCGGTGCCGATGAGAACACCGGCACTGGCGGTCATCAGGAGGTTCTTGGGGTTGATGGCCGACAGCGCGAACCCGAGGGCAAGGGCCTTCGCGAAGGTGAACTTGTCTATCGCGGCCATCCAGGCGGGTAGGGCCGGCTCCTCCCCTTCGTGCGGCCGTCCATGCCACTGCTTGAACGCGAGCAGCAGCATCAGGGCGCCCAGAAGGATTTTGACCGTGCCCGCGACCGGTTGGGACTCGTTGTCGTCCGCCTGTGGGATGACGGCGGCGAGGGCGACAAAGACGACGAGCGCGACGATGATGCCGGCGAGCCAGCCGATCATGAAGCCGAGGCTGGTCGCGCCGGCCTTGGGCGAGAGCAGCATCAGGATCGCGGCGATGACCGGGATCGGGCTGATCAGGACCGCTACGGCCAACGGAAGGACGTCCCCGATGACGGCACCCATCAGGGGGTCACGATCGGGAACGCCGGGTCCGGGTCGTCGAGGAACGACAGGATAGTGGTCAGCGTCCGCAGGTCCCCTTGGAGGTCGATGCCGTCGTGGCCGGCACCACCGAGCAGGGCGAGCAGTCGCGGTTTGGTGAGGGTCACCACTAGGTCTGCCGGATCCCTCCTCAGGGTCGGGAAGTGGATCAGGACGCCGTTGGACAGCTCCATCCGATAGGTCTCGTCATGGTCGGTGAAGTGCCAGCGCGCCGAGAGTGTGCTGTCGCCGGCGCGCTGGGGGTCCAGTCGGATAGCGAGGCTGTCGAAGAGCTGGGTGATCGTCAGTGCACGGGTCAGCCCCGACGCGTCGACCGGGATCGGTGCGGGAGCGGCCCGGAGCTCCTGGGCGCCGGTGAGGAAGTTGTTGCGCCAGGTCGCGCACTCTGAGCCGTAGCCAAGCTTGGTGAGCACGTCCTCCAGCAGGCCGACTGCCCCCTCGTGCCGGTGGTCGACGAACACCGCGTGGCTCGCCAGTTCGGCGGCGAACCGTAGGTCGCCCTGGTCGGCGTATGCGCGCGCCTTGTCGACGGTCGCGTCGATGCCGCCGATGACCTCCACGTAACGGGCGGCCAACGCCTCGGGGGGGTGCTGCCACAGGTGGGCCGGGTTGCCGTCGTACCAGCCCAGGTAGCGCTGGTAGATCGCCTTCACGTTGTGGCTGACCGAGCCGTAGTAGCCACGCGCGTGCCACGCGGAGTCCAGCGCGGGCGGCAGTTCGAAGCTTTCGGCAATCTCGACGCCGATCAGTCCCTGGTTCATCCGCCGCAGGGTCTGGTCGTGCAGGAAGGCGTACAGGTCGCGCTGCTCGGTGAGGAACCGGACGATGTTGTCGCGGCCCCATGTCGGCCAGTGGTGGGAGGCGAACGCAACGTCGGTCTCATCGGCAAACAGCTCGATCGCCTCGGCTAGGTACCGCGACCAGCCGCGGGCGTCGCGCACCTCGGCGCCACGCAGGGTGAGGATGTTGTGCAGGTTGTGGGTGGCGTTCTCGGCCATGCAGAGTGCGCGGCGGTCGGGGAAGTGGAAGTTCATCTCGGCCGGCGCCTCGGTGCCGGGGGTGATCTGGAACCGGATCCGGACGCCGTCGAGCACCTCCTCCTGACCGGTGTGGGTGATGTCCATGGTTGGCGCCAGCAGGCCTGACTTGCCCGACGAGGTGCCGGAGCCGAGGCCGACACCCAGGGTCCCGGTCGTGCTGACCGGGAGGGCGCCACCGGTGTGATAGATGCCGCGGCGCAGCATCGCGTTCCCGGCATACACGTTCTCCGAGACGGCGTGATCGAGGAACCCGGCTGGCGCGACGATCGGCACGGCGGTGTCTGCCTCGACCACCCCGAGCACGCCGCCGAAATGGTCGATGTGGGAGTGCGTGAAGATGACCGCACGAACCTCGCGGTCGCCGCGGTGCTGGCGATAGAGCGCGAGACCGGCAGCGGCCACCTCGGCGGAGACGGCAGGGTCGATGATGATCACCCCGGTCTCGCCCTCCACGACGGTCATGTTCGACAGCTCGATCCCGCGGAGCTGGTAGATGCCCTCGGTGACCTCGAAGAGTCCTTGGATGGCGGTGAGCTGGCTCTGCCGCCATAGGCTCGGGTGGACCGTGTCCGGGCACTCCCCGGAGGTGACCTTGGCGTAGACGTCAGCGTCGTAGACGGTTCGGTCATCCTGGTTCGTGATCTGCCCCGGCTCCAGCCGCGCTACGAGTCCACGCAAGGCGTTGTCGAAGTCAGTGCGGTCTGAGTAGTCGAGAGCCATGGCATCGACGCTAGGGACGGGCGCCTCGCCGTCGCCTCACCCGAATGAGGTGACGTGGTGGCCAGTCGGTGGAACCACAGTGGACAGGTGCGCCGACCGAGCCTGGGACTGGGCCGCCCCACTCTGAAGGATGCCGTCGCGGGCTTCGTCACCGGCTTGTTCAGCATCCCCGAGGGTATGGCGTACGCCAGCATTGGTGGCTTCAACCCGAGCCTGGGGCTCTACTCGGGCATGGTGCCGACGAGCGTCGGATCGCTCGTGTCCCGCACCGTCCTGATGACGATCACGCTGACCTCGGCGATCGCGCTCACCTCGCAGAGTGTGCTCACTGACGCCGGCCTGGACCCCAACGACGTCAACAACATCGCCACACTCACCGTCCTGGTCGGTGTGGTGATGGTCATCCTCGGCCTGTTGCGACTGGGCTCGGTGATGAGCTTCGTGTCCAACGCGGTGATGACGGGCTTCACGACCGGTATCGCCCTGCAGATCGTGGCCGGGGTGCTCGGCGACGCGACGGCCTACGAGACCCACGCACACAACACGGTCGCGAAGATTGTCGACACGGTCAGCCACGTCACCGGCTGGGACGTGCCCTCGGTCCTCGTCACGGTGGGGACCGTAGCTGTCTGGGCGGCCGTGCACGCTGTCCGACGCCTGAAGCCGTTCGCGATCCTCGGCGCGCTCATCGTCGTGACCGTCGCTGTGGTCGTGCTTGGTGTCGACGTCAAGACGGTTGGCGACATCGGCACGATCCCCAACGCACTACCCCACCCCGTCCTGCCGGATTTCTCCGTCGCGCCGCAGCTGATCGCCGGAGCAGTCGCGATCGCGCTGGTGGCACTGGCGCAGGCGGCCGGAATCGGTGCTGCCGTGCCCAACCCCGACGGCAGCCGGACCAACGTGTCGGGCGACTTCACCGCCCAAGGCGTCGCGAACATCGCCGGCGGGTTCTTCCGTGCCCTGCCCACGGGCGGCTCGCTGTCACGCACCGGTGTTGCCACGAGCGCGGGCGCCCGCACCCGGTGGGCCGGCGTGTTCGCCGGCGCGTTCCTGGCTGTGTTCGTGCTCCTGGCAGGCGGGGTCGCCGAGGAGATCCCTATGCCCGTCATCGGCGGGCTGATTCTGGTGATCGGGGGCGAGCTGGTCATCGCACGCATTCCCGACATCCTGCTCGTCGTGCGCACCGGTTGGCTCCCGGCCGTCGCGATGCTGGTCACCTTTCTGGCGACGACCCAGTTGCCGCTCCAACAGGCCATCCTGCTCGGCGCCGCCCTCTCCCTGGTCCTGTATGCCATCAACGCCGAGCGCAGTGCACGCCTACAGTCGCTGACCCGCGACCCCGACGGCCGGTGGCGAACGGGCGAGGTGCCCGATGTCCTACCAAGCAACTCGGTCACCGTTCTGCACTACGAGGGAGCCTCGATGTTCGCCGAAGTCTCCCGCGTGCAGGATGCCTGGCCGCACACAGGGGGTGCCCGGAACGCAGTCGTCATCCTGCACGCGCGCGCCGTCCCCGACATACCGTCCTCGACGATCACCAAAGCCCTGGAACGCCGCAGTCGCGACCTCGCCGCCCGGGACTGCAGGCTGATGCTCGCGGGTCTGCCGCCCGAGCTGGTCGACCTGCTGTCCCGCACGGGGGCACTTGGCCAGTTGGGCGAGGACAACGTCGTGGTCCAGACGCCGGTGTTCTTCGAAGCACTGGACGCGGCCTACGACACGGCGCGGGCATGGGTCTCGGCCCGTCGCCACTGGTCCGACTGATGACGCGTGACCATCACCCGGCACCAGCCTCACCAGGGAGGAGGTCGCAGCTTCGACACGACCGGTCGAGGAGATCACATCGACTGGCTGCCGTCCTGCGGGACGAATCGCGGTCGGGTGCGCTCCTCGCCGGCGCCTCTTTTCCAGACCAAGCTCCGCTGCCTGGCCGCGCGCGACGCCATGTCCGTCCGGCCCGCTGCAGGCGATGCACGTGGCGGTCACAAGAGCGCCACGGTCATAGCTGCGGAGTAGCTGGTTACCGGCGTAGCCACGCTTCGGCAACGGGATCGAAGACTACGGCTGCGTCGGTTCATGCTCACCCTAGGCGGATGATCACACTGCCCGGTCGGCTTCCTACCGTGGTGACAGACCGCGAAGGGAGACCCGGATGAGCGCACCAGGGAGCACACCCGCGCCGTTCACCACCGATGACTATCTGGCCCGCGCCGAGCGGGTCCTCGACAACGCCGCCGACGCGGGCCTCGAGGGCCTCCTCGTCACACCAGGGCCCGACCTTGTCTGGTTGACCGGCTACCAACCGACGGCGATCACCGAGCGTCTGACCGTGCTCGTCCTGTCCGCGGGCCGGGAGCCGACGCTACTGGTACCGACGCTCGAGCGGCCGGACGCCGAGTCGGCCGAGGGCGCGAAGGGCCTCCAGCTGCGTGACTGGGCGGACGCCACCGACCCTTACGCCGCGGCGGCGGGCCTGCTGCGTCCTGACGGCGCGTACGGCGTGTCGGACTCGGCCTGGGCGCTGCACCTGCTCGGCCTGCAGGCCCGGCTGCCGGCGTCTCGCTACCGGGCCCTCAGCGAAGCCCTGCCGATGATGCGGGCTGTCAAGGATGCCGCCGAGCTGCACCGGCTGGCGGCGGCCGGGCAGGCGGCAGATGCGGCATACGAGCAGATCGTCACCCGCCGGTTCGCCGGGCGCCGGGAGACGGAGGTCGCGGCCGACCTCGCAGCGCTGCTGCGCGAGTTCGGGCACGAGCAGGTCGACTTCACCGTCGTCGGGTCCGGCCCGAATGGCGCCAACCCGCACCATGAGGCCGGCGACCGGGTGATCGAGACCGGGGACGTCGTGGTGCTCGACTTCGGCGGGCTCAAGTACGGCTACGGGTCCGACACGACGCGAACGGTCTGCGTCGGCGAGCCGACCGAGCACGTCAGGCAGGTCCACGAGATCGTCCGACAGGCGCAGCAGGCCGGCGTGGACGCGGTCCGGCCCGGGGTGTCCTGCCAAGACATCGACCGAGCGGCTCGTGCCGTCATCACGGATGCCGGGTTCGGCGAGTCGTTCATCCACCGGACCGGGCACGGCATCGGGGTCACGACGCACGAGCCGCCCTACATGGTCGAGGGCGAGGCCCAGCCGCTCGTGCCGGGCATGTGCTTCTCCGTCGAGCCCGGCATCTACCTC
Organism: Actinomycetes bacterium; assembly: GCA_023451855.1. Lineage (GTDB taxonomy): Bacteria > Actinomycetota > Actinomycetes > Actinomycetales > Dermatophilaceae > Monashia. The sequence goes on along the minus strand of JAEXXY010000229.1, from coordinate 33,552 downwards.
GGGGGTCGGTTCGGGGTGCGCATCGAGGACATCGTCACCGTCACCGAGGACGGTGCACGGCGCCTCAACAACACGGACCACGGGCTGCGGATCGTCGAGTGAGTCGGCGTGTCACCTCATCCCGGTGGTGTGAGGTGACACGGGACAGGACGAACGATCATGGCTCCGTTGGCACGTCATCGACGGTACTCGGAGGTGGTCAGGGTGGTGCTTCACAGCGACGGCATACTGCACGACAGGGGATGGGAGCGGTGAGCACCGCCGACGCGGCCGCGGACCAGCCGGTCCCCGTCGCCGCGAGCCGGTCCCGCGCCAGGGCGGTCCCCTACATCTCGTGGATCGCCTTGGCCCTCATGACCACCAGCTCGGTCGCGAGCCTCCGGGCCGCTCCGACGATGGCCGTCTACGGGCTCGCCTGCGTGTTCCTCTACATCGTCCCGGCCATCGTGTTCCTTCTTCCGACCTCCCTCGTCTCGGCCGAGCTGGCCTCGAGGTACGACGGCGGTGTCTACAACTGGGTGTCCAGGGGCATCTCGAAGCCGATGGGCTTCCTTGCGGTGTGGTGCCAGTTCGCGATGACGATCTTCTACTACCCGAGCCTGCTCGGCTTCGTCGCCAGCACCCTCGCCTACGTCATCAACCCGGCCCTGGCCTCGAGCGGGGTGTGGACGGCGCTGGTCATCGTCGTCGTCTACTGGTCGGGCGTGTGGATCTCGTCCCGGGGCACGAACGGCGTCGCGGGGCTGGCCTCCTGGGGCCTGATCATCGGCACGCTCATCCCGGGCACGCTGCTGGTCGTCCTGGGCATCGTGTTCCTCGGCCAGGGCAACCCCTCTGCTGCACCGATGACGGCCAGTAACCTGCTGCCCGCGTGGGCGGGCCTGTCGAGCCTCGTGCTCATCGTGAACAACTTCCTGTCCTACTCCGGCATGGAGATGAACGCCGTGCACGTCGGCTCGCTCCGCAACCCGGCCAAGGAGTTCCCCAAGGCCATGTTCCTGGCAATGGGCCTGGTGCTGGCCATCTTCATCCTCCCGGCGCTCGCGATCAGCTGGATCGTGCCCGCCGACGAGCTCTCGCTCACGGCCGGTGTGATGCAGGCCTTCGACGCGGTGTTCGCCAACTTCGGGGCCCAGTGGCTGACGCCCATCCTCGGCGTCATGCTGGTGGCCGCCTCGCTGGGCGGCATGCTGACGTGGCTCGCCGGGCCCTCCAAGGGCCTGCTGCTGATCTCCCGTCAGGAGGGCTACCTGCCTCCAACCCTGCAGAAGCTGAACAAGCACGGCGTGCAGCAGAACATCCTCGTCGCGCAGGGGCTCGTCACGACGGTCATCGCCCTCGGCTACGCCCTGATCCCGGACGTGTCCAGCGCCTACTGGATCTTCTCCGTCATCACCACCCAGGTGTACCTCATCATGTATCTGCTCATGTTCGTGGCCGCAGTTCGACTGCGCCGCAACGACCCCGACCACGCCGGCGGTTACCGCGCGCCGATGCTGACCGCGCTCTGCGGAGTCGGGTTCGCTGCTTCGCTGGCGGCGCTGCTCATCGGGTTCGTGCCCCCGTCGCAGTTCGGCGGCGGCAGCACCGGGGTGTACCTGCTCATCGTGGCCGGCGGGGCTCTCGGCCTCGGCCTGCTCGTGCCGTTCCTCTTCTACCGGCTCCGGAAGCCGTCGTGGAAGCTGCCGGAAGCGGCGACCCAGGTCGCGGAGGGGGGTGCGTCATGAGCGTCACCGAGCAGCCGACCTACAGCGAGCCGACTCACCAGGAGCACCGCACCATGTACATCATCGTGGCCGCCGTCTTCGTCGTGCTCCTGGTCGTCTCCCTGATCGCGCACCGGTCCAAGCAGGCCAACGAGCAGGCACAGGCCAAGGCGAACCAGCTCATCGTCGCCCTCCGCGCCGCCGGCCTTCCCGCCCCGACGCAGGACCAGGTCGTCACCGTGCTCGGCGACGACGGCGGGGCCGTGTGCGACGACCCCGGAGGGGCGCTGCGCCGGTCGATCTTCCTGGGCCAGCTCATGAACGGCGCCGCCGGCCCCGGGATGCGCCCGGTCATCGCCGACAACCGCGTCGTCAAGGGAGAGCTGGCCATCATCAAGGTCTACTGCCCTGACCAGCTGCCTAGCTTCCAGGAGTTCGTCAACGGCCTGAACCTCGACAACACCGTGAGGGGCTGAGCCGTGGAGCTGCGGGACCGGGTGGCCGGTCTGATGAAGCAGGCGCGCGACGATCTGGCCGAGCTCGTCGCGATCCCGTCGGTAGCGGACCCACGGCAGTACCCGCCGGAGGAGTGCGCGAAGGCTGCGCAGTGGGTGCTCGACGCGTTCGCCGCGGTCGGGTTCGCCGATGCCCAGCTCGCCGAGACGGCCGACGGAAGCCAGGCGGTCGTGGGCTCCCGGGCGTCAGGTGACCCTGACGCGCCGACGGTGCTGCTCTACGCCCACTACGACGTGCAGCCGCCGCTCAACGAGCAGGCGTGGCGCACACCGCCGTTCGAGCTGACTGAAGTCGGCGACCGGTGGTACGGCCGCGGCAGCGCGGACTGCAAGGGAAACATCGTCATGCACCTGACTGCGCTGCGCGCTCTGGGCGACGACATCCCGGTGAACCTCAAGCTCGTCGTCGAGGGCTCTGAGGAGCAGGGCACGGGAGGGCTGGAGGCGTTCGTGCCCCCGAACGCCGACCTGCTGCGCGCCGACGCGATCCTCGTGTGTGACACCGGGAACGCGGCGGTCGGGGTCCCGGCGGCCACGGTGAGCCTGCGCGGGATGGTCAACGTCGTCGTCTCCGTGGAAGCCCTCGCATCGGAGATCCACTCCGGCATGTTCGGAGGAGCGGCCCCGGACGCCTTGGCCGCGCTCGTCGCCATGCTTGGGTCCTTGCGCGACCGCGACGGCAACACGACGGTCGCCCGGCTCGACAACACCCAGACCTGGACCGGGGAGCCCTATCCCCCAGAGCAGTTCCGCAGGGACGCGGGTGTTGTGGAGGGGGCCGAGCTCCTCGGCGACGGGACGGTCTCGGACATGCTGTGGGCACGCCCGGCGTTGACGATCCTCGGCATCGACTGCCCTCCGGTCGTCGGTTCGGCGGCAGCCATCTCCCCCAGGGCGCGCGCCCGGCTCAACCTCCGCATCCCGCCGGGCACCACACCCTCCGAAGCGGAGAAGGCCTTGCGGGAGCACCTCTTGGCCGAGGCGCCCTGGGGCGTGCACGTGACCGTCGAGACGGAGGCCACGGGATCGCCGTTCCGCGCCGCGACGGAGGGCGCCGCCTACGGTGCGATGTCTGCCGCGATGCAGGAGGCGTACGGGAAGCCGATGGCGATGCTGGGCCAGGGAGGATCGATCCCGCTGTGCAACGTGTTCTCCGAGACCTACCCCGAGGCAGAGCTGTTCCTCATGGGTGTCGAGGAGCCGCAGGCCCTCATCCACGCACCGAACGAGAGCGTCGACCCCTCAGAGATCGCGAACATGGCCCTGGTCGAGGCGCTCTTCCTGCAGCGTTACGCGGCAGCGCGCGGCTGACGGCACGGTGCCGATCACCGTGGCCGGCAGGGAGGGTCACCCGCCACCGGGCGAGCGACGCTCCCTGGGCGGCCGGCTCTGGTCCCGTATCGGAGAGGTGGCCCAGGGCTTGGCCGGCGAGACCCCTGCGGCGACGGAACCCGTGCCTGCGCAGCCACCCGAGGCGGTGCTGGAGCTGCTGCGCACGCTCGGGATCGCCCTGTCCCGTGCGGGTGAGCCGGCGGACAGCGTCACCCAGATCCTGGACGAGGTCGCGGCGATGTATGCCGCCACCGGGGTGACGTTCTTCGTCGTGCCGACCGGGCTGTTCGTGCGCATCGACCTCGGCACGACGAGCCGCGTCGACTTCAAGACCGGCGGCGCCATCCCGATGCGGCTCGACCAGGTCGACGCCCTCTACCGTCTCGTCGACGACATCCGCCACGCCACGGTCGACGTGGACACCGCAAGGAGCCGCCTGGACGAGCTGCTCACGGCGCCACCCCGGTTCGGGCCGGTCGCGGCCGTGCTCGGCAGCGGCATCCTGACGCTCGGGCTCGGGATGATGCTCAACCCCACGGTCGCAGCCATGCCGGCCTTCGTCCTGCTCGGTTTTCTCACCGGCTGGATGCGCTGGGCGGCGGACCGCGACTCGATGCTCTCGTTGCTGCTCCCGGTTGCCACGGCGTTCGTCGTCACCTGGGTGGTGTTCGCCTGGGTGGCCCCGCTGCTCAAGACGCCTCCGCTGGAGATCGTCATCCCGGCCCTCGTCACGTTCCTGCCGGGGGCCGCTCTGACCATGGGCACCGTCGAGCTGTCGACCGGTGACATGCTCGCGGGCTCCGCGCGCCTGGTCTACGGCCTGGAACGGCTGCTCCTGCTGACGTTCGGCATCGCGATGGGCGCCCAGCTCGCCGGCGTACCACCGGTGTCCGGCGAGCCCACCCGGGCACTGGGCGGCTGGGCGCCGTGGGTGGGGGTGCTCGTGTTCGGACTGGGCCAGTACATCGCGTCATCGGCGCCGCGCGGCACGTTCCGCTGGCTCCTGCTCGTGCTCTACGTCGCGTATGCCGTCCAGGTGGTCTCGGGACGGACGCTCGGTTCGCTCGGGGCGAGCTTCGTGGCAGCCGCTGTGGTGCTGCCCGTCTGCTACGCGATCCAGGCGCGCAAGAGCGGGCCGCCGGTCCCGGTGACGTTCCTGCCGGCCTTCTGGCTGCTGGTCCCGGGGGCTCTGGGGCTCCAGGGGGTCGCACAGATCCTCGGCGCCGACCAGGCGGCCGGGCTCGGTGACTTCCTCAACGCGCTCATGTCGGTCGTCGCGATCGCGGTCGGGGTGCTCGTCGGCTCGGGTGTCTCGGAGCGCATCGGTCGGGCCACCTCGTCGTGGCGGGGAATCTGAGCCACCTCCTGCTGCGGCCGCGCTGCGGCCCCGGCGTCGAGGCTAGGAACGACGCGGCAGCCGCCCGGGCCGGTCGGTCGCGAGGACCGACAGGGCGAGGGCGATGGCGACGGTCGGCATCTGGATGAAGAAGTCCCGCAGGTCCTCGAAACCCGACACGATGTCGGTGCCGATCAGAGCAGTGGCGCCGCGCAGTCCCAGGCCGCCGACGGTCAGCACGAAGAACCCGCCGAGGATGAGCACGAGCCGGGGAGGCCGGCCAGGTGGTCTTGAGGCCAGCCCGGCGAAGACGCCCAGAGCGATCCCAGCGATGAGCGTGCCCGTGATGTCTCCGACCAGCTTGGTCGCGGCCTGCTGGACCAGATATGTGCCGATCACCGTCGGCACGAGCCACGGCAGGGCGCTCAAGTGGGCGTTGAACGCCAGGACGAGCCCCACGGCGAACGGGATCCAGGCGAGCGTCACCACGGCGAACGGCAGCGTCGGGCTGACCGGCGTCTCGGTGAGCAGCCTGTCGTTGCCGGTGACCTCCGCCGCGGCGGCGATTCCGATCACGAGGAGCGCCAGCACCAGAGCGGCATACAGCAGGCGGCTCGCGCCGGCGGAGATCCGGCCGGCGATCAGCTCCCCGGCGGCAGCTGACAGGTAGTCCCCCGGCACGACGACGAAGAGCGCAGGGACGACGACAAGGACGACGCCGGAGGCCGTGACGAGCCCCGGGAGGACCAGGGCAGCCACCAGTGTCAGCACGAAAGCGCCGACGAACGGCAGCAACACCTCCAGGCGCCGACCCTCGAACGTCACCATGAGGATGCCCATGAGTGCGCCCAGAAGGACGGTCGCGACGATCTCGCCGGCGGTGCCCACGACTGACGGGGCGAACCCGACCGTGAACAGCATGACCCCCACGACCCGCAGCCATCGTGGCCACCTGGGAGGCTCGGACTCGATCGCGTCGAGCCTCGACACTGTCTGGGCCACGGACAGGCCGGCCTCGACGTCCTCGACGAGGACGTGCAGGTCCATCACCTGGTCGAGGCGGGACAGACCCGGCGTCGCCTTGACCACGGCGACGCGCGGGCTGGGCCCCGTGTGCGCGCCCGTGACGACCACCTGGTCGGGAAGGACGAGCAGGTCCGCCCGCGTACCGAACGCGGTCGCGATCCGTGCCACCGAGCGCTCGAGCATGCCGACCCCCTCGCCGCTCGAGCTGAGCAGCAGCGAGGCAACCCGGACCACGACGTCGAAAGGATCCTCATCCGTTGGAGCCACATACACAGGTTCACGGAGCGCACACCCTCCGGGCGTCACCCGCCCAGGGTGACCACCGCGTCGGAACTAGGTCGGCACAACTCACACTGACGGGGTGAGGTGTGCCGCAGCCCGCCGAAATACCGTCCGGTGCATGAGCGATGTCGAGGTCAGGTCACGGACAGGGGGTGTCCTGGCGGCCACGTGCCTGTCGACGCTGGTGGTCAACGCGAACACCTCAGCGGTCAGCATCCTGCTGCCGGCGATCAGCGAGGACACCGGAACGAGCGTGACCACCCTGCAGTGGGCGGTCACCGGCTACTCCCTCGTCGGCGCCGCGGTGATCGTCACTGCCGGCTCCCTCGGCGACGTCTTCGGCCGCAAGCGCGTCTTCCAGCTGGGACTGCTGCTGTTCGTCATCTCCTGCATCCTCATCGCGCTGTCGACCTCGGGCGGAGCGGTCATCGCGGGCCGGTTCATCCAGGGCGCCGCGGGATCGACGATCCTCGCGTGCGGGCTGAGCCTGCTGTCGGTGGCCAACTCCGGCCAGGAACAGCTGCGCGCGGTGTCGCTGTGGGGCGCTGCCGCCGCGGTGGGCGCCGCCGCCGGGCCGCTGGTGGGCGGCGTGCTCGTGGACATCACCGGCTGGCAGGGGCTGTTCTGGGTCGACGCGGTCGTCGGCGCGATCTGCATCGTGCTGACCTACTTCACGGTGGCGGAGTCACGCGACCCGACCCGGTCCCGCTCGATCGACTATGCCGGCACCGTGCTGGTCGCACTGACCCTCGCGCCACTCATCCTGGCCCTGAGCAAGGGCAGCGACTGGGGCTGGGCGTCGCCCGCGACGATCGGCTGCCTCGTCGTCTCCGTCGTGGCTGGGTACCTGTTCGTCGTCGTCGAGCGTCGCGTCGAGGTGCCGCTGCTGGATCTGGCCCTGCTGCGCAACCGCATCCTGGTCGGAGCCACCGTCGCGATCCTCATCGGCGCCGGAACGATCAACGGCCTGATGTACCTGCTCAGCCTCTACTTCCAGAACCCAGCCACCCTCGGGTTCAGCCCGCTTCAGGCCGGCCTGGCCACGCTGCCCGCCACCGTCGGCCTGGTCGCCGTCGCCCCGCTCGTGCCGAGACTGGCCGCCCGCTTCGGGGGCCGGCAGGTCATAGCGCTCGGGTTCCTGCTCACCGCAGTGGGATTCGCTCTGGTCGGGTTCGTCCACTCCGACTGGAGGTACGCCGCCTTCGTGCTGCCTCTCATCGCCATCGCCGTGGGGATGGGCCTGTCCAACGGACCGGCGTCCTCCGCCTCGACGGCGTGCGTGTCGGCGAACCAGGTGGGCGCCGCCTCAGGCGTGTCCAACATGGCCCGCTACGTCGGCGCCGCCGTGGCGACCGCCCTGGCCGCGTCCATCTACGGCTCGGTCATCGCCAACCAGACCGCCAAGGGAGCCTCCCAGGCCGACGCCCTCGCCACCGGGCTCGCGACAGCATCGTGGGTCATGGCCGCCTTCAGCGTCGCTGGCCTGCTCATGGCCGCCCTCATGGGCCGCCACCGCACGGCCAAGGGCACGCTGCACGACGCCGCCTCCTCAGCCGCCGCCGTCTCCCACACCCTTCCGACGTCAGCTACCCCGCTCGCCGATGCCGTGCCGGAGCGCTGAACGTCGCAGGGATTCGTCAGCGATGCCGGTCGTGCTCGGTTTCGCGCCGCACTCTTCGATCGGCCCGCGACCACTGAGTGGAAGACCGTCCTGGTCGTGGCGGCTTCGTGCTCAAGGGCATGCGGCGATGCCAAGACGCCACGGCGGCCCATTCCGCCCGAATACGGCTCCGATCAGCGACCGGTTGATGCGCCGAAGCTCACGGGTTTCCGTGGTCACTTCAGGAGGTCACTGTCACGGCTCGCCAGTGTGGCGTCTGTATATCCTGTTGCCCGGTCGCAGCCGCGTCGGTCAGGCGCCGTTCCGGGCCTCGGCCCGGGCCTGGCGCGCGGCCTGTCTGGCGGCTCGGCGCAGCGGCGGCACGAGCTGCAGCAGGCTGAGGAAGGCGAAGACGAGGGTGTTGAAGCCGACCCAGAGGCAGAGTGCGGCGTACCAGTCGGTGTAGAGCGTGGACGTCGGGAGCAGGGCGCCGTCCGGGTACAGGTACGCGACGACGGCGAAGAGCGCGACGGTCCGGAGTTGGGGACGTGGGACGTAGTTCCACTCCTCCCGGGCGCCCGTGACGATCTTCCACAGCGAACTGACGAAGCAGGCTTGCAGGAAGGCGGCGTAGCCGAGCTCGGGGAAGATCGGTGCCGCCAGCGCGCGTGCCCGCCAGCCGGCCGCCCAGACCGTGGCGAGCCGCTCGACCAGGAAGACCAGGCCTACCGCGACCCAGAACGGCGACCAGCGGAGGTTGTCCGCGGCCAACAGGGTGATACCGAGCAGCAGCAGGTAGGAGTACAGGGCGACCACGCCGTAGGCGAGCCCCATCTGCTGACCCCAGTACATCGCGGTGGCTCGGGTGAGCCCATAGGTGCCGATGTTCTCCAGCGCACCGCGGTGCCAGCGCAGCCGCTGTCGCCACAGCCCGCGACGTGTGGACATGATCTCGGTGGTGACCCGGCACTGCGGTGGAGAGGTCATCCGCGCGCCGAGGGTCCTCAGGGCCAGGGTCAGCTCGTTGTCCTCGGTCAGCGCGATCGTGTCGTAGACCTGCCCGCGCTTCCCGGGCACCAGCGCGCCACGGCTCTGCGCCACGGCGTCAAGCGCGTAGGCCCGGATGACCGAGGCCGTGCCGGTGAGCACGAAGACCCGGTTGAGGCGCCGGGCGACGACCCGCTGGTAGCGGGCGAACTCGTTGCGTTGGCACTGGCCCAGCACGCCGGCGCCCGGCTCGCCGTAGAACAACCCACCAACGGCCATCAGTCCGGGGTCCGCCTCGAGCAGTCCCATCGCCGTCTCCATGAACCGGGGCCCGATGGTGGAGTCGGCATCCATGACCATGACCGCGTCACGGGTCGTGGTCGTCGGCAGCAGGCGTGCCAGCTCCTGGTTGAGCGCACCTGCCTTCTTCTCGGTGTTGCCCACGGTCTCGACAACCTCGACGTGGTGCGCGCGGGCGATCTGCACCGTCGCGTCCGTGCAGTTGTCCGCGATCACGGTGATCTGGTCCGGGGGCCGGCTCTGGCACGCCAAGGAGGTGATCGTCGCTGCGAGGACTGCCTCCTCGTCATGGGCGGGGATGAGCACGTGGCACCGCAGACGCGTGCCAGGAAGAGGCAGCTTGTCGGGTGACGGGATCGCGGTGGGGGGCCAGTCGGTCACGCTCTCGACGGCGAGGTCACGTAGCGGCGCCAGCGCCACGCGGCGCAGACGCTGCACGCTCGTTGGGAGCGGGGGTGGCAGGCGCCGGTCGCGAGACAGCACTCTCATCGCGGCCGCGGTGTGCAGCGCCGCCAGCCCGACGAACGAGGCCGCCGCCAATGCACCCGCGGCGAGGAAGACGGTGACCCCGACGCCTCGCAGCGGCAGGTTGACCGGAAGGGTGGCCCTGGCATGCGAGGGCGACGGGTCCTGCCCGGACCACAGGAGCCACGCGGCAGCAGCGAACAGGACCACCGCGATCATCAACAGAACCGCGGTCGTGCGACCGAGCTGAGCCTCACGCCGACCCAGCGAAACTTCTCCCGAGTTCGGAGCCATGGCGTCGCCCTTCCGCCGAGAGCCCCAGTCTCGTCTTCGGACGAAAGGGGCACAAGGCCCAAATCGCCGTGGTCGATGAAAGGATCGGTCGGCTGGCTCCGACGTCGACTTGCGGATGCCTGGCACCCACGGCGGTCACGACGTGGCGCTCCCAGGAGACCGCCCAAACTGGAAATCGCTGCCGGAATCATCCTGTCGTCTGTGGATCATCAGATGCGGCTGCCGCCTCAGCATCTCTCTCGGCAGGACCTGACCCTCATCGAGCGCGATGGCGTCGGTTTCGCCGAGATGTCCTACGCCTGACGTCCGCAACTGCCGCGATCCGCTTGGACTATGCCGGGCGACATTGGGTGACAGGATCTGCCTCATGGGGACACCGGAGCGGGCGACGGGCATACGAGCCACCGCCGTGATGGAGCGAACAGTCCTGGCCCGGACGAGGCGCCGAATCCGTTACGACGCCCTGTTCGCCGACGGGCACGTACAACAAGACGTCGATGTGGACGCAGCACTCGACGGAAGGCGCTACCCAGCCGACGCGTGGGCTACTCGCGAAGCGGCCGAAGCTACATGTCCCGAAGTCGGCCGCGGCCAATGGGTGGAGTGGGCCACGGGTCGAGTTCTCGAAGGGCCACCTGCGGAGTGAATGAACCGTCCTGGCATGCCGCGGATCGCACGAGCGTGCCGATGACAGGGTCTCGGTGCCGCGGCCTAGCGGCCACCTGGCAAGTCGGGAAGTACCATCACGGCGTGTTGAAGTTTCGCGTGCGCACCCCGTTTGGGAGGGCGCGTAGGTACTTCTCACGGGTTCGGTTGTGGTGTTCGCCGTAACGGACTGGTTCTTGCGCCTCCTGCCCACGCCCGCGACGATCGCGCTGTCCGTTGCGGGTGTCGTTGGGAGCGTCGCGATGGCGCGACGATGGGACCAAGCAGACGGTATTCGCCGTCGCACACCGCGTGGCTATCGCGGTCGCCACGTGCCCGAGCCGGACGAAACCCGCGACCCGGGCGTTCGTCGGAAGCTCTGACCCCGGACGCCTGTGCCACTGCGTGTGAGCGTTGAGGGCGAATGCGCCCGCCCGGTCATGCCGCCGATGGGATGTAAGACTGGCGCGGTGACCGAGCGCGAGCAGCTGTCACCAGGCTCATGGATACCGCCCGCGGGCGTGCGGCCGGCGTGGAACTGGACGCCGCCGCTTGGGCTTACGCCCCGTCTGGATCAAGTGCCAATCTGGGTTCGCATTTGGTTTCGGACGCCGTTCGTGGACCGCTTCGCTCAGTCCTGGATGTGGCACCACGGCGGCTGGGAGATCCTGCCGCCGCCCTCTCCTCCGAGGCTCCACCAGGCTCGCACTCCGAACGACGAGTAGACGTCCCCTCATGCCGCATCAAGGGCGGGCTACACGAACCCGGTACTTCCGAGTCCTTGCCGCGTGCACTCTTATACGAGCGGACAACCCAACTTCTTTGCGGCTAGATCGGCGGCCGGGATCGGGAAGGCCGCACCCATCACCAGGTTGGACAACCTGGCTGGGCATCACAACTAGCGGCGCACGAGCTCGCGCCTCATAACGGGTCGGGTGGGGTAGGTACGTCCGATCTCGGCAAACCCCGCCCGTCGGAACATGGCGAGGGTTCCGGTGAAGACCGCGGACGGGGAGGGGATGCGGGCGAGCCCGTCGGTGTCAACGGGGTGGCCGTCGAGAACCGACGCCCCGTGCTGCGCGGCCCAGTCCACAGCAGCCTCGAGCAGCGCGACTCCGATGCCGCTGCCCCGGTGCTCGCGGCGAACCACGAAGCAGGAGACCCACCACGCGTCAGGATCTTCCTTGAGGATGCGGGCAAGTGCCCGGTGCTCGGCTATGCCAGGCAGGGTCGACCGCGGCACCGCTCGTGTCCAGCCGACCACGTCGTCGTCGAGGTAGGCCAACAGACCGACCGGAGGATCTGCGTGGAGGACCTCACGGTGCAGCGCGTCCCGGTTTGTGGGCTCGTCGTGCCGACGGAAGCGCTGACACCAGCACGATGTGGGGTTCTTCTCCCGAGGGCCGAAGACCCGACCGAGTTGTGGCCATCTCTCAGCAGTCGCCGGCACCACCCGCACAGTGGTCATCGGTTCGAATCCCTCCTGCTGCACCAGCATGGCAGTCCGTCGCTCTGCAACCACTTGCCACGACGCTAGACCCCGCCCACGACACGCGCGTGGAATCAGGCCCCTCGCGGACCTGGGTGACTCCCGGCTCGCAATCGCGCACACACTCTCATGCCGCGCATGGCGTGGATGGAGACGTTGTGCCAAGTCCTGAAATGGGGCCACGCTCGTTGATGAGCACCTACGAGAACGTTCTGGTCCCGATTCACTGTCACGCGAATCCGACCCAGACCGAGATCCATGGAACCGAGGGAGATGAGTCATGGACACGATCCCTGCCTACCTGACGGAACAGCAGGCCAACCTCGTGCGCGAGACGTCGCCCGACCAGCTGGCCGAACTGGACGAGGACGCCCTGCTGCACTTGCACGAGCGCGTCCGGAGGGCGCGCACCAAGTACGTCAAGCTGTACCGCCGCCAGGGGGCGTCTCTCGTCGCGGACAAGGGCGGCCGGGGGGCGGCCCGTCCGGCGAATCGGACGGCGGCAGCGAAGGCCGAGGTGTTCGAGCTGGCGCTGGCTCGGGTCAGTGCGCGCATCGACGTGGTGGCCCGGGCGGCTGCAGACCAGCTCAGGGAGGAACGCCTGGCGGCGTCTCACCCGGCCGCCTACCCTTCGGGCGACGCAGTCGCGCCACCGGTGCCGTCTCCCAGCCGAACAGGCTCGCGGACGACCAAGACCACGGGAGGCCTCAAGCGCGACGCGTCGACCCGCGCCCAGGGAGCCCGGCGCCAGGCCCGCCGCGACGCGCGGTGACCCGGGGCCACGCAGCAGAACGACGGCAACCTGCTGGGCTCATGAGGCGCAGCGCGCGTACGGTCTGATCGCCAACGTCGCCGGAGCCCTACCTGCCCTTCGCGAAGGTGTTCTAGACCGACTTGGACGCTGGTCGATGGACTTCACGGCCTCGGACCTCCCCCAAAGCAAACTGCCCCGCCGAGCGGGCCAACGTCCGCTCATGCCGCTGAAGGTGTTTCGGGCGGTCGGCCGGCGTACCGCGAAGGCGGGCACCGCCCCTCAGGGCGCGGTCTACGCGCCCTCGCGACGGGGCGGCAGCGCTGGCGTCAACTCGCACCGGCCCACCTGCGGAAGCGCTGCGACGGTCCTTGACGAGCCGCAATCCCAGCATTCACGCTCGGAACGGTGGGAAGGAGGCGGCGTGCAGGAACTACCGTCCGGGACGGTGTCGATGCTGTTCTCCGACATTGAGGGCTCGACGCTGATGTTGAGCCGTCTGGGGGGCCGGTACACCGACGCGCTGGACGGCCACCGTCAAGTCTTGCGCTCCGCGTGGGCGGCCCACGGGGGCACCGAGATGGGGACCGAGGGGGACAGCTTCTTCGTGGTGTTCCCGACAGCCGGCGGCGCGGTCCAGGCAGCGGTCCAGGCTCAGCTCGGACTGGCGCGCCGGACATGGCCCGGGGACGAGCACCTGCGCGTCCGCATCGGCATCCACACGGGGACACCACAGATCCACGACGAGGGTTACGTCGGGATGGACGTGCACCGCGCGGCCCGCATCGCAGCCTCCGCCCACGGTGGACAGGCCGTCCTGTCGTCGGTCTCTGCCGAGCTCGCTCGCGACGCCCTGCCCGATGGTGTCGCGCTGAAAGACCTCGGCCGCCACCGCCTCAAGGACATCGCCGAGCCCGAGCGGCTCTTCCAGCTGACGGTGGACGGCCTGCAGAACGACTTCCCGCCGCTCAGGACGCTCGGCGCTGCGACGCGCCTGCCGGCCCCGACAACCCACCTGGTCGGACGCGAGCAGGCGGTCGTGGAGCTCATCGAGCTGATGCGCTCGGCAGCGTTTCGACTGGTCACGCTGAACGGTCCGGGAGGCTCCGGCAAGACGCGACTCGCGATCGAGGTGGCCGCACACCTTACGGCGTCCTTCCCCGATGGCATCTTCTTCGTGCCCCTCGCGTCGGCCACTACGCCCGACGTGGCGTGGACGACGCTCGGCGACGTGCTCGAGGTGCCGCGCGGCAGCCGTCAACCACCGCGGCTGCTCGAGCACGTGGCGAACCGGGCGGTGCTGCTCGTCCTGGACAGTCTCGAGCAGCTCCCCGAGGCCGACGACGTCGTTGCGCAGCTGCTGGCGGGCGCGCCCCGAGCGGCGGTCATGGCGACCTCGCGGCGACCGCTGGCCGTGCCGGGTGAGCACCTGTACCCGGTCCCGCCCCTGAGCCTGCCGACCGGTTCCACGGTGGCCGATGCCGAGGAGTCCCCAGCGGTGCAGCTGTTCCTCGAGCAGGCCCGCAGCGTCCGCCCGAACTTCCGTCTCACGCCGGAGAACGTCGACGCGGTGGCTGCCATCTGCCGGCGCCTGGATGGGCTGCCGCTGGCCATCGAGCTGACCGCCGCGCGGACCCGGCTGCTCGCTCCGCAGGCGCTGCTGCGTCGGATCGACGCGACGCTCGACCTGGAGTCGATGAGCAGGCAAGGCCCGCCCAGACATCGGACGCTTCGCGAGACCATCGCCTGGTCCTACGAACTGCTCCCCGAGCGCCATCAGGCGTTCTTCCGCCGGCTGGGGGTGTTCGCGGGCGGAGCAGACCTCGAGGCGCTGACGGCGGTAGCGATCCCCGCCGCGTCGGGAGAGCGGCCAGGTGACCCACTGGACCTCGTGGCCGACCTCGTCGACGCCAGTCTTGCACTCGTGTCCGAGGCTCCCGACGGCGAGCCGCGCATCACCATCCTGGAGACGATCCGGTCGTTCGCTCTGTCGGAGCTGCGTGCCACGGGTCAGTTCGACGAGGCGCGATCCGCGCACGGCCGCCACTACCTGAAGGTCTCTGAGCGGCTCAGGATCAAACGCGACACCGACCACCTCCTCGCCCTTGGTCAGGCGGAGGCCGAGCTCGACAACTTCCGTGAAGCCCTGACTTGGGGGCTTCTTCCTGGGGGCGCGTCCGAGGGCCCGGATCGCGCTGCGCCATGGACTGCGCTCCAGTTGGCTACGACGCTCGGATGGCTTTGGTACACGGGCGGATACGTGACCGAGGGGTGTCGTTGGCTCGAGCTGGCCCTCGAACACGCGGGAGACGCACCGTCGGCTGTGCTCGCCGAATGCCTCGGGACCTACGCCAACCTGCAGATCGCGCGGGGGGACGCCGATAGCGCCCGAGAGCTCGCCACGCGGAGCCTCACGATGGCGCGCACGGTGGCGGACGAGGAGCGGGAGGCGTTCGCGATGGGGGTCCTGGGGACGGCGCAGCTGCACCTTGGGGACGTTGACTCCGCACGTCGGACGTTCGAGGAGTCCCTGTTGCTGCACCGGCGCATCGGAAACCAGTCCAGGCTGACCCGCGCCCTGGGCAACCTCGCCGGTGTCGAGGAGGAGCTGGGCCATTACGCGCGTGCCGAGGAGCTGACCCGTGAGGCCCTCGAGATCCTCAGCGCTGCCGGCGACGAGCACGAAGCCGCGGTTCAGGGCCAGAACCTCGCCAACCTACTGGCGGCAAGCGGGCGCACAGACGAAGCCGACCGGCTCGCCCAGTCGCTGATCGAGCCGATCGTCCGGCTGCGCAGCCCGAACCTCACCATGGCGTTCGCCAACACCTACACGAACATCCTCATCGCGCTCGGGAACCCCGTACGCGCTGCGCACCTGATCGGCGCCGAGGAAGCCATGAGGGACCGCTTGTCGCTGCCCAACCCCTTTCAGGAGGAGGAGCGGGCCGAGGCCTGGACCGCAGCGGAAGGACTCATCTCCGCCGAGGTGTGGGCGCGCGAGATCCGGACCGGGCGCAAGGCCTCGGTGGAGGACCTGCTGCTCGCACTCGCCGAGGGAGATGATCCGGACCCGGGCTGATGAAGGGCTCGCAGTGACGACGAGGTCCGCCCGTTCGCCCCGGCATCCGCCGAGCGGTCCGGCACCGCCACCCACGCTCGAGCCGCCTTGAGACCGACTCGATGCCCTCGAGGCAGGCCCGATGGGTTTGGTAGTGCTCGCTGGGCGGGCGCTGGTGCGTCAGGGCGCGGACGTCGTGTGGCCGGGAAGCGACACGAGCACGAAGGCCTCGACGGGCTCGTCCTTGCCCTTCAGCGTGAGGGCACCGAGCGGCTGCGTGACCGCACCCGGCAGGGCGTCCAGGGTGCTGGCGGTGAGGGCTACGCGTCCCACGGGCGCCTGCCCCTCGATGCGGGAGGCGACGTTGACGGCGTCCCCGATGACGGTGGCCGTGCGTCCACCCTCGCCGCCGAGCACGCTGACCACTACCTCACCGGAGTTGATGCCCACCCGGAACCTCGGCCAGCCCGGGTGCGCGTCGGCGATCCGGGACGTCTCGGTCTGCAGGTCCAGGCCGGCCAGCGCCGCACGACGGGCGTGGTCCGGCTGGTCACCGAGCCGGTTGAACGTCGCCATGATGGCGTCTCCGATGAGCCGGTCGACCGTGCCACCGTGCCGCTTCACGACGGCCGGGATCGCGGCGGTGAAGTACGCGTTCAGCATCTCGGTGACCACGGCTGCGTCGTGCGTCTCCGAGAAGGTCGTGAAGCCCTTGAGGTCGGCGAAGAGGATCGACATCTCCCGGTGCCCGGCGAGCGTGTCGGCGGTGTAGAGGTCGGCCCACCGCTCCTCATGCCAGGACTGCTGCGCGCCCCATGCCACGAGGGCGAAGGCCGCGAGCAGGAGCAGGTGCCACTCCCACCACGACAGGTGCCAGTTGGGCGCGACCACGACGGCGACCATCGCCTCGGCCAGCAGCGCCATCGCGGAGGCCATCGCCGCCGGCAGCAGGCCACCACGCCGCCACCAGAGCCGCCCGTACGTCACCGTCGCCACGGCGTAGAGGACGACTGCGACCACCGCTGCGACGACGAGCGGTCCCGAGACGTGCTCGGGACCGGGGCCGACGTCGAACGGCGGCAACCGAAGGAGCGAGGCGACACCCCACGCGGCCATGACGACCAGGAGCGCTGTCCGGAGCCGGCGTGCCCGGCGCATGTCGATGGCCGCCTCGTCCGCGGCGACCTCACGCACGGACGCGACGGCGAACAGCGAGCCCAGCGCGATGCCGGTCGGCGTCGACACGTTGAACCCGACGGAGGGGCTGTTGAGCAGCACGTGCGGGGTGGCGAGGGCGTGCAGGCCGAGGAAGCCTGCAGCCGAGAGGAAGGCGAGCGAGACGTACATGACGCGGACGTCGCCGCGCCGGGCGGCCGCTGCCCCCGTGCCGTATGCCGTCACCGCGCTGAGCAGGGCGGAGCCGAAGACGATCCAGAAGTGGGTCGTGTCGTGCTGCCACTGCAGGTCGAGGCCGCTCGAGAGCCGGAGCACGACGAGACCGGCCAGCGGCAGCGCGAGCGCGGCCGCTCCCACCGCGAGTCGACGCGCGGCCCCCGCCCGAGCGTGACCATCCGGCGCCGCCGTGGTGCTCGCGGCCGGTCCGGCGGACGGCTGCTCAGCCACGGCGACCGGCGGCTCCCGTGCTCTCCGTGCTCTTCGTGCTCTTCGTGCTCTTCGTGCTCTTCGTGGTCTTCGTGCTCGTCGCTCTCGCCTCACCCGCGCAGCTCGGAGGCTCGGGGCGGCGCCCGGCGTCGAGGAGCGCGAGGTACTGGTGGACCTCGGACACCACGACCGACCCCTCGCCGACAGCCGAGGCGACCCGCTTGACCGATCCGGCCCGAACGTCGCCCACCGCGAACAGGCCGGGCACCGACGTCTCGTGGGCCCCTGCGGGCCGCTCGAGGCTCCAGGCTCCGAACTCGCGAAGGTCCGCGCCGGTGACGACGAAGCCCCAGCGGTCGCGCACGACGGCGGTCGGGAGCCACGAGGTGTGCGGCTCCGCCCCGATCATGACGAAGAGGCCGTGGGCCGGCAGCGTCTGCTGCTCGCCCGTCGTCCGGTCCGCGACGACCACCTCGGACAGCCACCCGTCGCCGCCCCCGCCGACCACCTCGGCGTTGCCGACGACAGTGATGGTGTCGGAGGCCTCGATCTCGTCGATGAGGTAGCGCGACATCGTCGCGGACAGGTCGGGAGTGCGGATCACGATGGTCACTTCTGCGGCATACCGCTGCAGGTGCAGGGCCGCCTGGCCGGCCGAGTTGCCGCCGCCGACGATGACGGTGTGCGCGCCGGCCAGGCCGTGCGCCACCGAGACGTTGGCGCCGTAGTAGACGCCGGACCCGGTGAGGGCCTCGAGCGAGGGAACCCCGAGCCGGCGGTAGGCGACGCCGGTGGCGAGGAGCACTGCCCGGGCGCGCACCTGACCGACGTCGGAGACTGTCACGAGGAAGCCGGCTCTGTCGCCGAGCGGCTCGATCGCGGTGACCCGCCTGGTCAGGACGAACCTTGCCCCGAAGACCCACGCCTGCTGGAAGCCCCGCTGGGCCAGCTCCGCGCCGGAGAGGCCCCGCGAGAAGCCGAGGTAGTTGCGGATGAGGGAGCTCGTCCCCGCCTGCCCGCCGAGTGCCAGCTCCTCGACGCAGAGGACCGACAGGCCCTCGGACGAGCCGTAGACGGCGGCCGCCAGGCCAGCGGGACCGGCACCGACGACGAGCAAACCGAACTCGCGGATCTCAACCCCGTCCGGCCCGGTGAAGTCGGTGCCGATGCCCCAGGCCTGGCAGATCTCGACGTCCGTCGGGTCGAGCAGCATCCGCCCGCCGAGCGCCGCGAACCAGATGACGAGGGGTCCCTCCGGGTCCGCGGGCCGCGGCGCTGCGACCGACTCGAGCACCGCGACCGCCTCCGGCGTCCCGCGGTCGAGGTATGCGTGGGGTATGCCATTTCGCGTCAGGAGAGTGCGCACGGCGTGCCCGCGCGGGTCACGGGCCGCGCCGACGACCACCACCTCGCGTCGGCGGTTGTCGACGGTGCGCGACCACGCCTGCACGAACTCCGAGACGGTGCGGCAGAACAGCTCGTCGGGCGAGGTCCACGGCTTGAGCACGTAGTAGTCGATGTCGCCCATCGACATGCCACGCAGGATGGCGTCCGCGGTGCGCCCGTCGGCCCACGCCCCCCAGGGCACAAGGAAGGCCCTCCCGGCATCCGGGTGGAGGGTGCGCAGCGAGCGGAGCAGCTCGGCACCTGTCAGCCCGGGCAGCCACGGATCGGCGAGAACCAGCGCGACGGGATCCCCGCGCGCGGCGGCGAGCTCAAGCTGCTTTGAGGCGACTGCACTGTCGGACTCGCCGCGGATCCGGAAGTCCGCGCTGAAACGCCGGGCCAGCTCGGCCTCCGTGCGGGCGAGAGCGTCAAGGTCGGGATCGACGACAAGCAGCAGAGGGCGGGTCATGGTCACTCCTCACCGGAGCGTGCGGGGGTCGATACGACCACCCTCCTGTCAACGTTAGGCCGGTCGTCCACTCGGCCGGGTCCGAACGGTGGAACGGCTGCCCGACGGCGCAGAGGGAGCCACGGCACATCCAGATGCCCGACCCACCGCATCCAGGGGTTTGATCGACACCGTTCGCTCATGCCGCAGAGCAGTGGGCCGATGACCGTAGGTGGTACGGGGCGGCTCGAGGCAGGCCGGTCAGTCTGCTTGGGTCGGTATGAGCGTGGGGGTCGATGGGTTCTAACCCCTGCTCATTGCGATCCCCCAACTCCGGGCGTGACGAACGCTGACAGCGAGGCCAGCTCCGCCGCGGCGCCGGAAGCGAGGACTGCGACGTCAGGATGGAGGTCGGCATCCGCCACGACGAGGAGCTCGAAACGGCCGGCGTACGAGATGGCTCCCACGCCGAGGGTGACGTTACCCAGGAGGTTGATCAGCGGGAAGACCTCGCGGACCGTGGCGCCGGCGAAGGACAGTGGCTGCCGCGGCCCGATGATGTCGGCGCTCAGGAGGTTGATCCGCCTGCGGATGATCAGCCGGAGCACGAGCGCGCTGAGCAGCCGGTTCCTCATCAGCGCCCCCATCGACGGGTGCGGCACGGCCTTCGCGCTCGTCGTGGCAGCGTTGATCTGCCGCAGCCGAGCTACTGGGTCGGCGTCGCCCACCGGCAACCCGACGGCCATCTGCGAGATCCAGTTGCCGAGCCTGGACCCGTCGGTGGGCCGCCGCAGAGAGACGGGCACGAGGACCGGCACCACCAGCCCGTCGACGGGTTCGCCGCGGCTCCTCAGCAGCGCGGACACGCCACCGGCGATCATCGCGAGAAGCACGTCGTTGACGGTGACGTGCTCCGTATGAGCCACAGCCTCGACGTCCTTGAGCGGGGCGCGCACGGCAACCAGCCGACGGTGCGGGCCCACCAGGCCGCCCAGGCTCGTCACTGGCCCGGGTGCCCCGGTGACGAACCCACGAATGCCGTGCCACACCTCCGCCACGCGCCCGCAGCTCGCGCGTGGATGGGCGACCGCCCGGACGGCGCCGCGCAGGCCCCGGCCGCGCGATCGCAGGCTGTCATGGAGCAGGGCGGTCCGGGATGGCGCAGGTCGTGGTGACCACTCCCCCGTCCCGGCAGGCCGCTCCCCGGCTACGTCGCTGAGCAGCGTCGACAGGGTGGCGACGCCCGCTACCCCGTCGGCCATGACGTGGTGCATCCGCACGAACAGCGCCAGGCGCCCGTCGCCCAGGCCCGGCAGCAGCCAGAGCTCCCACAGCGGGCGGCGCATGTCGAGCCGACGGCTCCGGATCCGCTCGACGGCTGCCAGCAGGTCCGCGTCGTCACCGGACCCCAGCGCTGGCCCGAGGCGTACGTGCTGGGCGAGGTCGAAGGAGGGGTCGTCGACCCAGTAGGGGCCGCCGAGGCCACGCGGCGGCACGCGAAGCACCTGCCGCAGGCGCGGAAGGCCGTCAAGGCCCTGACCGACGGCCTCCCGGGCGACCTCCACCAGCGGGCGTCCCGACCCGTCGAGCAACGCCCCGCCCTCGACCACCGCGACGACCCCGACGTCCTGCGGCCACCGTCCGTCCGAGAGTAGGAGGAGACGGTCATCGGCGCTCAACCTCTCGATCGACACCGCACCACCTCCCCGCGGCCTGACTCCCAGCGTCCGACCGGTCGACCATCTGCGACCAGTGACCAACGGCCCTGTCTTGCCGACACCTCCGTTCCCGAGGCTGGGTCCGTGGGCACTGGTGAAGTGGCTCTGGAACGCGCGGTCGGGCGGGTTCTCGACCGGTGGCCGACCGCAGGGCTGGCGGTTGCCGTCGTGCGCCCCGGTGCGCCCACCTGGTTCCACTGCCACGGTGTCTCGGACGTGACGACCGGCTCGCCTATCACCCCGGACACCGTCTTCCGCGTCGGCTCGCTCACCAAGACCTTCACCGCGGTGGCCATCATGCAGCTCTGGGAGCAGGGACGTGTCGACCTCGACGCCCCCGCCGACCACTACCTCTCGACGCTACGACTTCGTCCGGTGCGGCCCGGCCTGGCACCGGCCACCATCCGCCACCTCCTCACCCACACCTCGGGCGTCGGCTACTGGCTGCGACTGTCCGACCTGCTCCGACCGGTCGCGGGCGCCGGCGTCGAGGCACAGCGGGTTCAGCCTTTGGGGGTCTACTACCGCAGAGGGATCCCGCGGGAGGTCCAACCGGGGACGAAATGGGTGTACAGCAACCACGGCTTCGCCGCCCTGGGTCAGCTCGTGGAGGACGTCTCGGGGCAGGCCCTACGTGACTACCTGCGTGACCGGGTCCTCGACCCCTCGGGGATGCAGCACACCGACCTGACCCGCTCGGAGCGCGTGAGCCCCGGGCTCGCCACCGGCTACGTCCTGCGACGACGCGGGCTCGCGCCGGCGCGCGTGAGGGAGGTTCCCACGCCCGGGGGCGGCGGCCTCTACTCCACCGCGGCCGACCTGGCGTGCTACCTCCGCTGCCTCTTGGAGGGCGGAGCCGGTCCGCGCGGGCGAATCCTCCAACCGGCGACCGTAGCCCAGCTGTTCACCCCGCACTACCAGCCGGACCCCCGGCTGCCGGGGATGGGGCTGGGTTTCGACCTCACCGCCGAGGACGGGCGTCGCGTCGCGGCCAAGGACGGTGTCGTCTCTGGCTTCCTGGCCGCGATGGTGCTGGCCCCGAGCGCCGGGACGGCAGTCCTGGCTCTCGCCAACACCGGCGGGCTGAGCGGCCGGGGCGCGCCGGTCGAGACCGTTGGCGCGGTGCTGCGCCAGCTCCTCGACCTGCCCGAGGACCCGGTGCGCCACGACGTCGCGCCACGGCCGGAGGTCTGGGCGGAGCTCTGCGGCTGGTACGCCCCTGCACCGGGCGTCGTGACGAACCTCTTCACCAGGACCCTCATGGGCGCCGGTGCGGAGGTCGTCGTGGAGGGGCGCCGCCTGGTCCTCAAACCGCTCATGCCGGTCCCCGCCCTGCGTCGGGGCATGACCCTGCACCCGGACGACCCGAAGGACCCGTATGCGTTCCGGGTGGACTTCTCGTCGCTGGGCAGGGGCACCCTGCCGGTGGTCTTCGCAGCGACCGACGGTGCGGGTCGGGTGGACCGGCTCTGGCTCGATCTCATGGGCTTCGACAAGCGACCTGACGCACGCAACCCGCGGCGGCTGCTCGGTGCAGGACTCGCTGCCGCCACCGTCGCGGGAGGCGTCGCGAGACTGACCGGGAGGTCGGGCGCCGACGAAACACACTGATTTGGAAGGGAACTCGGTCATGCCGCTGCTCCGCCACCGGAAGACGTGGCCCAGACACGTCCGGCTACGCGACGTCGACCTCTACGTCGACGTCGTGGGCCACGGCGAGCCACTCGTCCTGATGCATGGCGGACCCAGCGCCGACCTGTGGACCATGGGCGCCTTCCGGAGGCTGGCCGACGAGCACACCCTTGTCTTCTACGACCACCGCTGCAACGGACGCTCGACCGGGCCGCCCGTTTCGTCCATGACGTGGGAGAACCTGACCGCCGACGCCGAAGCCCTCCGCGAGCACCTCGGCTTCGAGCGGTGGGCCGTCTTAGGCCACTCGTTCGGCGGCCACGTCGCTCTCGAGTACGCCTTGAGGTACCCGGATCGAGTCTGTCGGCTCGTGCTGGTCGACACCGGCGCCGACGCCCGCTGGGCCCGGGAGAACGCTCCGCACCTGCTGTCCGACCGCGGCTACGGCCCAGCGAAGGTGGAGCTCGTCCGTCGCTGGTTCGGCGGCGAGTTCGAATCGCGGGAGTACCTGCCGATGTTCTGGCGGATCAGCGGCGCCTACATGCCCAACCACGGCTGGCGTGGCATGCTTCGCGAGCTGGCCGAGGGCGGCTGGCGCTCGAGGATTCGTCCCGAGCCCTTCCGGTTCGCCGGACGCGAGCTCCTGCCCGGCTGGTCCGTCGGCGCCCGGCTCGGCGAGATCACGGCGCCGACCCTCGTCGTCGCTGGACGAGAGGACTTCATCTTCCCGCCCGAGTGCCAGCAGGAGCTGCTCTCCGGGCTCCGCCATGCCGAGCTCCTTCTCGTCGACGAGGCCGGCCACAGCCCCCAGGACGAGTTCCCGGACCAGGTCGTCCCGGCCGTGCGCCGGTTCCTCACCGCCGGGCGGGAATCCCGTCGGACGCAGACCCATTGACGTCCACCCGGTCGGGCGGGCCTGCCGGGCTCGCGATGGGGCTCGTTCTCGGGGGCGACACGACCCCGGATACCTGGCCGCCGTCGCACGGGGCATTGCAGTGTTGCCGCGAGCGTGTTGACCAGCCAGTACGAGCCCGCGTCGAGGTGCAGCACTGCCGGTTCCGTCACCGACACCGTCACCGACACCGAGATCGTCGCGTGCGACATCGTGGACCGCTGCCGGTCATAGGGGTCGGGGTGGGTGTTACTCGGCCCCAGGATCACCCCCGTGCGATCCATGGGAAAGCTCAGGAGGGAGCAGGCGGGGGAAAGTCACGCCCGGACAGCCTGTACGTGCCTTCCATGACGATGAACCGGGAGGGCGGGTCGTCCTGCCACGAGTCACCCACCCAGACCGACGTTCGGGTGTGGCGCAGCGCAGGGCAGGAGTCGTCGCCGTCGGTGCCGTCGGCGTGAAGGCGCAAGCCCCAACCACGGACGCGGTCACGCCAAGGCCGGCCACGGGAAGGCGCGGCCCCGTGCCCCAGGAGCGGGCGTTAGGAGTTGGCCATCCAGACAACCGGCCTGTCCGCTTGGGGCACCCACGTAGCCAGTCAAGGAGCGCCGCGTCTACGTCCGCCACCGGTAGTCCCGGAGTTCACGTAGCGGACGCTGGTCCCTGCACCGTAGCCGCTTGTTCACGCAGCGTTCGATCTCCCGAAATGCGCGAGATCTAGTCTCGATGTCGATCCCTTCCTCGGAGGTTCCGGGGAGGCACAGACCCATCGCATCGGTGAGGCGAACTATGGGTGCGAGTCCCGGCCGGCCGGCCTTACAGGTGGGCGCGCACATGAGCGCCGACGACGGCACCTGCCTGATGGAGCTCGTAGCCGTGGCCGCCGGTGAGCGATGGGGAGACAGGCCGGCGTGTACGCATCCACTGCTGGGGCACGTGGCCCGGCGCGTCAACGACGCCACATCAGACGGCGGGCGTTCGGCACTGACGTCCTTGATCCCGGCGCTGGTCGGCGCCCACGCCGACGGCGCATGGGCCTACGGCGCGATCGCCGGCGCCTGCACCGGCACAGCAGTGCAGCGACATCCCGCCATGTGGCTGCGGGCCCTGGACGCCGCCGCCACGGCCCGGGCAGACCCAGGAGACACCCGACGGCGCTGGCTGTACGTCCACGGCACGGCCTACCGGAGCGTGGACCTCGCCGTGTACTGCGTATCCCGGCTTGAGCAGCGCGAAGCGGACGCAACGCTGAGATCCATGCTCGAGGAGGCCATCCTGAGTGTCTCGGCCGATCGCTCCTCTTGGCGGAGCCGCAGCCAGCGTCCCCACCCCCTCCGTGTGGGGTAGCAACGTCGTCGAGGATCTCAAGGCGGGGTCTCAGCCATCCGCCGCCGAGCCGGAGGCCTGCGTGTCTCCGGGAGCGTCATCATCATTCATCGCGAACGCGAGGTGATCGCGCGCCGCGCGCTCGACCAGCACCGGGACGAAGTCCCGGACCGGCCCGACCAGTTCCGAGTGCGCCAACCTGACCGCCGCTGCGATCACATCCGGATGCAAGTCGGGGAAGCGCTTCTCGAGTCGAGCCTGCACCTCAGCCAGCGCTTTGCGTTCCGCCGCGCGGTCCATGGACCCATGCTCCGGCACTGCCAGAGTGGTCGCAACCGCCGCTGCGCCCGACGCTGCGAGCCGCAGGCAGCGTGCCCCGGCCTCCCCTCATCCCGTCGGGGTCACGCGGGCGGCTCCTAAGCCTCGACGACGGCACCTGCCAGTTCCGGGGTGCCACCGCGAGCTGTGCCTCCGGTTCGACGCGCCGGTCGACGACCGTTCGTACCAAAGCCAGCCCGGCTCGGTCCTATGCCTCCAGGTCGTGCGGCAATACCGCGCGTCCCAGGGAGGCAAGCGTTGACAGGGTCGGGCGAACAAGTCATTGGCGCAACGGAGCCGTCGTCCTCTCCGTGCTGATCCTGACCGGGTGCACTTCAGCAGGCGGTCCCGTAGCGGGCTGCGCCGCGGCTCCGGTGTCCGCCAGCCCGACGCTCGCGCATCCGGGCGACACGGTCGAGGTCACCGTCGATTACGCGGCCGGCGCGCCATGCGTAGACACATGAACGGCACACCAGTGCCGCCAGTGGGCGAGGGCGACGGCGTCTACCGAGACGTCAACATCTCGTGGACACAGGGTGACGCCACGAAGGTCCTCGCGACCGTGGATGCAGACGCGAGTAACCGGCTGCACACAACAATCACGGTTCCGGCGACAGCACCGGCGGGCCAGGCAACCCTGGGAGTCAGGTCGGCGGACAACGTCATCATGACCGTGGCGGCGCGGTAGACGCCGATCGTCGCACCAACCGGTAAGCCAACCGCATGCCCGGACACGCGCTCCTGAGACAACGTCTCCCTGCCTCCGTCAGCGCGGACCAAACCTCTGCAGACCGTCAGACGTCGAGCCAGGTCCCGCGCGGCGCACCTTGCCGCACACGGCTGGTCGGCAGCCTGCAACCGCGGCAGATTGATCGTGGACCGAGGCACGCTGTCTGTTCAACGCGGTGAAGCCTCGGTCCAACATCCCCCAGTCCCCCTGGTGTCCCCGGATCAGGTTGCCACGCCTGCGACCGCAAGTCCCGGTTATGGCTGACTCCGTGGGCGTGCCGCCTTTACACCCACACCCCCGGCCGACGTCCACTCATGCCACGACCAGGACGCTCGCCGCTCGAGCGGTTGCAAGGGCCAACTGCTCTTCCCGTAGCCTTACGTGACCTCTCTCCGCCCTTTGCTACTGACAGGCGGCCCTGGGATCGGCAAGACCACGAGCGGGATCGATTCATGATCCGGTCCCGGGGGCACGCCGAGTCCATGGACCCCTTGAGCCGGCGGGGCCGTGGCCGGCGTCGCTCTTGGCTCAGGACGGCGCAGCTAAATCTCGTCGGCTGGTCGGCGCTCATTGGTGTTTGTCTCTTGACGGCCGCTGCAGGTGTTGCAGTAGCGGCGGCAGCTCGCGTTCCGCTCCCGTTCGGCGCCGCATTTGGCGCGGCCCGCTGCTCGTCGTCGCCCTTCTCGATCGCGGGCGATGGTCGCGAATACAAACCAGTTTCAACTGGGGTGGCTCGGTGGAGCACGTTGCCCAGATCGCCGCAGAACTGGAAGCGCGAGGAGTTCACGCGCGAGTCGTCACTGAGGACATGGCGAATGGGTGGGGCGAGAGCGTGCATTCCCATGGCAGTGACCGCGTCGCGAGAACGGCCGCTCTTGAGTACGCCAACCGGGACACGGCGGCGTGGGTGAGGTACTGCGCCGGCACGGCATCCGCCCCCCGGACGCGTTCTGACTGGCCCGAGGGCGCCGACACCCGTCCTGTCATGACGCAACGCGCGGGCCTGAGGCAGTTCCGGGGTCGTTCAGTCGGCTAGGGCAGAGGCAACCCAGACGTGCAGACCGCCGTCGTTGAGGGGCGCGGTGTCCACAGGAGTGCGAAGGACCGTCACGGCCGCTCGCAGCTGCGTCCATCGGTGGGCACGCTTGCGATCGATGTGCGCGGCTTCGGCGAAGACGTCGATCCTGCGTCGGAGCGCTCGTTCGGGCTGGTCCTGCTGGTGGAGCTCGATCCACCGGTCGCGGAGGTGGTCAGGCACTCAGAAGCCAGATCACCAACCACGCCGAGTGGGTCGATCGCCAGCCATTCCTCTCTCCTGCCGCGTAGGACGTTGTTCTGGTGCAAGTCTCCGTGCAGCACCGTGTCCGGCTGCTCAGAGCCGAGTTCGCGGCAGGACGCGACGGCAACGCCAAGGGTGCGGGCCGACAGGGCATGACCGCAGCGCCGGTTCATGTCCGGCAGCTCCTGCGCCCACCGCGCGTAGGCCTCACTCAGACGGGGCAGGCCTTCCGGCGCGGGCACGGCCAGGCGACGAGCGAGGCCGCCCGCAACCGCCATCGACACTTCCGCATCCTCGACCTCGTCAAGCGAACCGTTCCCGAGGTGCTCCAGCAGCCGCGCCCCGAGTCTGTCGTCGCGTTCCAGCAACAGGACGGCACCCCGGCCGCCCCAGGTCTCCAACACCGCGGACTCGAAGTCTTCCCCGTCGCCCGGGAGCGACATCTTCAACACGGCTCGGGTGCCGTTGAAGCGACGCACCGGCACGACCACCCCGCCATACCCGGCCCGCACGTCGCCAGCCGGCACGCACGGCCAGCGAGCCATCAGCTCCGCCGACAGGCGAGGTAGTTCGTCCAACCAGTCACGCACCGACTCGCCGCGGTGGGTCAGCCAGAACTCTCGAGACCTCGCCGGGACGATCAGCACGCCTCGCAGCCCCCCATGCCTAAGTGGATTTGTCCCAGTTGCCCTTCCACCCCAGATGGAACCAGTTACCCACCATCAGCGCCCGTCGGTTTACCGGTCATGCCGCTGATGGTGCGCTCCGCCGCGCCGTCGGAACACGCGCGAGCGGCCCACTGCGGTCCAGTAGCCAGATCCGCTTGGCCGGCTCGACGGGCCTCGTCTCAGTGAGGGATACAGCGACCCTTACAGCGACCCTTACAGCGAGGTTTCAGCCATGCCCCGTGCGCTCCGGTCAGCGACCGAGGAACGTCGATGTTCGTACCGTCATGTCGGCCGCCACCAAGCCGAGAACCGCCAGGTCAACTTCGAGCCGACGCCGACACCAGCGCCGAAGGCGACGGCGCCGACGGCGACTGGGAGGAGCCAGTGGCGCTTCTTCTCCGGGGTCGGCGGCGGGGACGGGACGTTGTCCTTCGGGGCTGGGAGAACCACGTTCGGTCGGGTGCTCGTGGTCATCGAGGGCGACCTTCTTCCAGGTGTCACTTACTCCCCTGCCACTCCATCGTCCCGCTGGCTGCCGGCGCGCGCAGTCACTTCGAGGGATGGGCGGGATCACACTTTGAGGGGCTTGTGTCGAAGGAGGGCGAACGAGGCTGGAACATCGTCTCCCTGCGCCACGTACAGGTGAGCTCTTGCCGGCGCCTCACACGCCCGCTCATGCCGCGTTGAGGGTCCGCGGGTGGCGATGACTGCGGCCCGGATGATCGCGCGAGCCGGGCGGCCGCCGTTGGCGCGGACACCTGAGGATGATGCGCTCGCCGACCATCTCGACAGTGCCGCTGCGCACACCCGCAGGGCGGCCTGGACCGTCGCTCGGGCCCGCGGCGGCTGGGAAGAGCTGCTCGCGGACCTTCGCCTCGTGCGAGACCCGGACCCGGTCCTCGCTCGGGAAGCCGCGGGCGCGGTCCGCGGCTGGGTGCGGAGACCCGTCCTTTCCCGGCCGGCGCCCGAACTGCGAGCCGCTGTCGATGCCGGTGTGGCCCGCGCGTACCGGGACGGGTTGCTGAGCCGTGAGGTCGCCGACCTCATCGGTTTCACCGGCGGCCTGACCCGATACCCACGCGTGCGTGCGCCCTCACCGGAGCCGCCCACCGCCAACGGCAGGGAAACCGCTCAGGCCGGACGGCTCACCCGCCTGTCCCGGTGGTGGCCTCGACGTCGCGGCTGACGGCGCTCGGGGAGTCGGGCATACCCGCCCCGGTAGCGCGGCACGCAGGCCCTGAGGCCGAAGCGAACCCTCGATGTCCGGGCCACATCGTCCGAGCGAGAAACATCCGGTCATTCCGTGCTCGTCGATGCTTGCCAGGCCTGCTCGGCTAGCCGGGTCTGCTCGGCGTCCACTGTGTCGACGCCGGTGACCTCGACACCGACCTGCAGCACCTCGCCGGCGACCGCATCCAGGTGCGGTCGGCAGGATCCCAGCCGGCCGAGCAGGTCAACCCCGAAGCGGTGCAGGCCGTGGCGGAGGACGCCATCGACATCACGACCGGGACTCCGAAGCTGCTCACCGACCAGCCCTCCAACAGCCGACGTCGTGGTTGACCATCGGCTGCGGCGACACCTGTCCCTCAGCGAGGCGCCGTTCCCTTTGGTCGTGTCCGGTTGACGCTCCGCGCGCCGGTGGGTGGGCGCGAGTCCTGCCGGGAAGCACAATGGGTTGTGGCTCGGTCGCGATTTCTCGTGGCCGCCATCGACGGCGGCGGCACCCTGCCACCTGTCATGGGCGTCTCCGCCGAGCTGGTCCGGCGCGGTCACCGAGTCCTCGTCCTGGCCGACCCCACCGCGGAAGAGGCTGCCGGGGCCGCGGGCTGTGCCTTCAGCGCCTGGCGCACGGCGCCGCATGTCAGCTCGGTTGCCGAGCAGACCGAGCTGGTCGCTGACCTCGAGCGCGGCAGCCCGTTGCGCCAGCTGCACGAAGTCAGGCGGCGCTTGCTCGCTGGACCCGCCGAGCTTTTCGCGCATGACCTGCTGGACACACTGTCCCGTCACCCTGCGGATGCCCTTCTTGTTGAGGGGATGGTGCCCGGCATCCTCATCGGCGCCGAAGCGAGTCGGCTGCCTTTCGCTGCCCTCCTGGCCAACGTCTACGTGCGTCCGACCCGCGGACTGCCGCCCTTTGGCACCGGCTGGTCGCCGGCCAAGGGGCGTCTGGGCCGAGGTCGCGACGCGATGGCCCGGTATGCGATCCGGCGCGCGCTCGCGGGAGTGACGCCACAGCTCAATGCGGTTCGCGCCTCCTACGGTCTCGATCCGGTCGACGGGTTGTTCGAGCTACTCGACCGCTGCCCCAGGGTGCTCGTCCTGACGAGCCCGTCGTTCGACTTCGCCACCCCCCACCTGCCCCCGAACGTCCGCTACGTCGGGCCGCAGCTCGAAGACCCGAGCTGGGCAGGCGACTGGCAGGACCTGACGGAGCAGACACGCCCGCTCGTGCTGGTCGCCTTGAGCTCCATCTACCAGAACCAGACGGAGACCCTCAACCGCATTGCCGCCGCGTTGGGTCGTCTGCCCGTCCGGGGGCTGGTGACGACGGGCCGGGCTGTCAGTCCCGAGACCATCGCCGCTCCAGCAAATGTGCTGGTGGTCCAGACCGCCCCGCACGCACAGGTCCTGCCACAGGCGGCCGCGGTCGTCACCCACGCCGGCCACGGAACCGTGCTCAGGACGCTCGCAGCGGGGGTGCCGCTCGTCTGCCTACCGATGGGGCGCGACCAGAAGGACAACACCGTCCGGGTCCTTCGGCTCGGTGCGGGGGTGCGGGTTGACCGGTCCGCACCGCCGGAGCGGATAGCAGCCGCGCTGCTCAGCGTGCTCGAGGACCCGCAATACTCGAGAGCAGCCCGAGCCTTTGCCGCCGTGCTCGCGCGGGAAGCCACGACGGGTCGATCCGCCGCCGACGAAGCCGAGGCACTCGCCCGCCCCGGCTGACAGGTCCAGAGACCGAGCACGCCGAATGGCGCGTATTCCCGGGCGAGGTCGGAGCGCCGCCATCAAGGGTCCTCCTGTACCGAGGCGGCGGTGCCAGAACCTCGAACGTGCTCTCGCCTGGTCGCCGGTCCCCTGTCACCGCGGGTGCGCAGGCCGGCAGCCCGGCGGCCGCAATGTTCGCCGACCGGTAGATCCCACCGGCAGCATCGCTGTCGACCCGACCCTCACAGGCTCGGCCCACATGGTCTCGCCTTCGACGCCACTCACACCCATGACCCGGATCCGGACCGGCACCAACTCCGAAGGCTCCATCACACTCTCGGAACTCTCACCACTCAGACGTTCCTGCGGGGACGTACAGACCGGCCCGTTGTGCGCGGACGGCAGCGAGGGTCCTCGAGGGGGCCGCCAGCTTGTGCATGATGTGCTCCACGTGCGCGGCGACCGTCCGCGGCGCCACCACCAATGCGTTTGCGATCTCCTGGTTGGTGCGCCCAGCGATCAGCAGCCCCAGGACCTCCAGCTCCCGGGGGGTTAGTCCGCGCAGCTCTCCTGCGGGTGAGAGCAGGGCCATCCCTGTCCATTCGCCCGGCACGTCGTCCGTGCCGGACAGGACCGTCACGCGGACGTGACCGTCCGGGGCGTGCTGCCCACTGCGTGGCCACAGGAAGGACGTGTACGCGTGACCTGCCCGAAGGGCCGCGCGGGCAACGAACAGCACAGTGGATCCGTCCACCAGCAGCGGGTCGTGGGCGAGACCGGGCAACAGCCTCGTCGTACCGTCTCTGCAGAGCACCACCCCAGCCTCGGCGCCCCGGACCAGGCGTGCCGCGGCCGCCAACGAGCGCAGGGGATCGATGCCGCGAGCGATGACCGGCGCCAGCTCCGCCAGGCGGTGGCGCATGTGCTCGTCCGGGCGCCGCTTGCTGCCCGAGAGCACTGCCAGGAACCCGACGTGGCCCTGGCCGGGCGCGTACAGGGCGACGGCCAGGGCCTCGTGGTATCCGGCGGGAATCAGGCACTCAGCCCAGGTCGCGAGCTCCTCCGCGGGATAGGGGAGGTCGGAGGGACTGAGCGGAGCCCGGTCGCGGTTCGTGCCGGTCAGCTCGATGTCACGTGCCATCTCGGGCCCGCTGAGGTACGTCTCGACACTGCGGTCCAGGAAGGCGCTGGCCACAGAGTCGTAGGCGGTTCCCTGCGGCTCGGCCAGCGAGAGCCAGGCCGAGTCGAAGGGAACGTGCCGCCGCAGCTCGGTGAGCAGGGCGTCGCCCCGGTCTTGAAGCCGTCCCGGAGAGGCGGCGATCTCGGTGAGCTGGACTATCGGGGACTGGTGCATGGGGTTCCGCATTGGTGACGGCTGGAGGATCGGGGACTTCCGCGCCTTGCGTCCGCTCCTGCAGGTCGTTCCATGCGGCAGGGTCGCATCGCTTCTGCAGCAGCGCGGCCAGTCACCTCGCTGCCGAGCGGACATTCTTCGGGCATCGTTCTCCCATTCCAGGGGCACCGGCCGGTCTTCCGTGCTGCAGACCCCCCACGATTTCGCGCCTGCGCAGGTGTCGGCAATCGGCAGAACTGCCGATTGCCGACGATGTGTCACTGACGGTCGTCGCGCAGCACAAGCTCACCACCATGCCCGGCCAGGACCGCGAAGATTTCGTCACGCCCCTGGGGTCACTCCTGGTGGAAGGCGTATCCCGCCGCTCACGGCGCGCACTGCGGCGACCGTGAGGTCGGTTGTTCCCAGGGCGGCCATGACGCGATCCAGCGAGTCGCACACGGCCGCGGCGGGGACAGCGAGGGCTCCCGAGAGCGCGGTGACATCGCTGATGCCCTCGACCAGGTGACCCAGAAGCCGGAGGTCCAGAATGGTGAGACCACGCACGTCGCCGGGTGGGCACAGGAGCACTGCTGCGGACAGATGGTCGAGCTCCTGGCGGCTGAAGTCGAGCGCGACCACCCGCACCAGCTGCTCGGACTCGGTGTCCGGCGTGCGTGCGAGGAAGGAGATGTACGGGCCGCTCTGGGCCAGCTCCTCCGCAGCGACCGCGAGTACGGGAGAGCCGGGCCTCAACAAGCGGTCGTCTTCGAGACCTGGAAGCGGCAGCACGTCGCCACCGCGGGTGAGCACCACGCCGGCGCTCGCGCTCTGCAGGGTCTGGGCGGTCTCGGCGATGTCCCTGGTGCGGTCCAGGTTGGTGGCGATCGCCGAGGTCACCGCCGCCACCACCCGGCGGTCAGCGTCGTTCGGCCGCGAGGCGTCCTCGGAAAGCAGACGGAGTGAACCGATGTGCCGGCCCTCAGGGGTGAACAACCCCACTGCCAAACCCTGCCGAAAGCCGGCCGGGATCAGGTGATCGGCCCACGAGTGCAGCTCGGGAAGTGGGATCGGGATCTCGCTGGCGAGCATCGGCGGCCGGCGCCGGTTGAGGCCCAGCAGGTCCGCTTCCTCGTCTGCCTCCGGACGAGCGAAGTACTCCCGCAAGGGGGCGGCGTAACCCGTGGTGGCGACCGGAAGGTGCCGGCTACGTTCGGGATCGCGCACGGCGAGCCAGCCGACGTCGAACGACACGATCCGCCCGAGCTGCTCGAGGATCGCTGCGCCGCGCTCCTCGATGCTCACGGACGAAACCGCAAGGCGCGCCAGCTCCTGCCGGACCTCCGCTGGCTCCGGTCCCAGCCCGCTCATGGCGACGGTCGCCGCTGGGCGGTGATCTCGTCCATGGTTGCAGCCACCCCCCTCGGTCTGTTCCCGTTCCTGCTGACGCACAGCGTCCCGACTCAGGCGCGCCGACGTCCATCGGCAACATGACCGATGCTTGGC
>JAEXXY010000172.1 GCA_023451855.1 Actinomycetes bacterium | reverse complement strand
CGTCGAGGCGGGCAAGGCGCCGTTCGCCAACCCGCGCAACGCGGCCGCCGGCTCGCTGCGCCAGAAGGACCCGAAGGTCACCGCGACGCGTCCGCTGCGGATGCTCGTGCACGGCATCGGGGCGCGTCGGGGCTTCGACATCGAGCGGCAGAGCGAGGCCTACGACCGGCTGCGCGGCTGGGGACTGCCGACCTCCGACGAGGTCCGCGTGCTCGACGACATCGCGGCCGTGCAGGAGTTCGTCACCTACCACGGCGAGCACCGGCACGACCGCTCCCACGAGATCGACGGCATCGTCGTCAAGGTCGACGAGGTGCCGCTGCAGCGCCAGCTCGGGGCCACGTCGCGGGCCCCGCGGTGGGCCATCGCCTTCAAGTACCCGCCCGAGGAGGTCAACACCAAGCTCCTCGACATCCGCGTCAACGTCGGGCGCACCGGTCGGGTCACCCCCTACGGGGTCATGCAGCCCGTCGTCGTCGCCGGGTCCACTGTCGAGCAGGCGACCCTGCACAACGCCTACGAGGTGGAGCGCAAGGGCGTCCTCATCGGCGACACCGTCGTGCTGCGCAAGGCCGGCGACGTCATCCCCGAGATCGTCGGGCCGGTCGTCGAGCTGCGCGACGGCACCGAGCGGGCGTTCGTCATGCCGACCGAGTGCCCCTCCTGCGGCACACCGCTCGCCCCCGAGAAGGAGGGCGACAAGGACATCCGCTGCCCCAACACCCGCTCCTGCCCGAGCCAGCTGCGCGAGCGTGTCTTCGCCCTCGCCTCCAGGAGCGGGCTCGACATCGAGGCTCTCGGCTGGGAGGGCTCCAGCGCGCTGCTCGAGTCGGGCATCATCATCGACGAGGGCGACCTCTTCGCCCCGCCGGCCGACAGCCCACGGGCAGGGGAGTACGGCATCACCGCCGAGGCGCTCGCGAAGGTGCCGCTGTACACGCGCGCGGCGAAGAAGTCCGACCCCGAGGAGCGCATCGTCGGTGGGCGGGTCCTCTCGGCCGGCGGCGAGAAGCTGCTCGCCGAGCTGGAGAAGGCGAAGGCGCAGCCGCTGTGGCGGGTGATCGTCGCCCTGTCCATCAGGCACGTCGGACCGACCGCCGCCCGGGCGCTCGCGACGCACTTCGGCTCGATGGAGGCCATCCGCGCCGCCTCCACCGAGGAGCTCGCGCAGGCCGAGGGCGTCGGAGGCGTCATCGCCGAGGCCGTCACCGCGTGGTTCGAGGTCGACTGGCACCAGGAGATCGTGAGCAAGTGGGCCGATGCCGGGGTGCGGATGGCCGACGAGGTCGACACCTCGGTCGAGCGCACGCTCGAGGGCAAGACGGTCGTGGTGACGGGCTCGCTCGACGGCTTCTCGCGCGACGAGACGAAGGAGGCCATCATCAGCCGCGGCGGCAAGGCGTCGGGGTCCGTGTCGAAGAAGACCGACTACGTCGTCATCGGGGCCAACGCCGGGTCCAAGGCCGCCAAGGCCGAGGAGCTCGGGCTGACGATTCTCGACGAGGACGCCTTCCGCCGCCTCCTGGAGACCGGCTCGCCCGACTGAGGCGCCCAGGGTCGTCCCCTGTTGAGGCCGGGCGGGCAGCCGTCGGACCCGGGGAGGGGTGCTGCTCCGGCGTGTGCACGCTCGCATGTGTGCCCGACCCACAGAACCGGGCGAGGTGTGTGGGAGCCCACCGTCCTTTCGCTCTTCGGCCCTCCTAGGCTTTCCCGCAGTCTCCCCGGTCCCGACGCCGGGTCCGATGTCGGGGAGGCGCCCCGTCGGCGACCGGCCGACACCGGCTCACCACAGCGCGACGCACGAGGAGGTGCAGGTCTTGACGGGTACCCCGTTGCTCGAGACCAGGGCCCTGACCAAGGAGTTCCGAGGGTTCACGGCGGTCTCCGGCGTCGACCTGACGGTCGCTCAGGGCACGGTCCACGCGCTCGTCGGGCCGAACGGCGCCGGCAAGACGACCCTGTTCAACCTGCTCACCGGCTTCCTCACGCCGACGTCCGGCACCGTCGTCTTCGACGGCCAGGACGTCACCGGCAAGGCCCCGGAGCAGATCGCCCCGCTCGGCATCGCCCGCTCCTTCCAGATCACGAGCCTCTTCGAGCAGATGACGCTGCGTGAGCACCTCGAGCTCGCTCTCGCCAGCCCGACGGGCATGGGCAGGCAGTGGTGGCGCTCGGTCAAGCGGATGGCGACCTTCGGCGACCGCGCCATGGACCTGCTCGACCAGGTCGGGCTCGCCGACCGCGCCGGCGCCCCCGCCTCGTCGCTCGCCTACGGCCAGAAGCGCGCCCTCGAGCTCGCCATCGCCCTCGCCCTCGACCCCAAGCTGCTCCTGCTCGACGAGCCGACGGCCGGCATGGGCATCGAGGACGTCGACCGCACCATCGCGCTCGTCAAGACCCTCGCGGTCGGGCGCACCGTCGTGTTCGTCGACCACAACATGCACGTCGTCGGGTCCCTGGCCGACCGCGTCACGGTGCTCCAGGCGGGTCAGGTGCTCGCCGAGGGGCCCTACGACGAGGTCCGCGCCGACGAGCGCGTCATCTCGGCCTACCTCGGAGCGTCCCATGAGTGAGCCCGTCACGACCGACGCCGCCCCCGCGTCCGTCGCCACCCCCGACCGCACCGACGCCTCCCGCGATGGCGCCGCGCACGTGCTCGACGTCGCCGGCCTGTCGGCCTGGTACGGCGAGGCCCGCGTCCTGCGCGAGGTCTCGGTCGGCGTCGGAGCCGGTGAGGTCGTCACCCTCGTCGGGCGCAACGGCGCCGGCAAGACGACCCTGCTGCGCTCGGTCATGGGCCTGCACCGGCACATCGAGGGCACGGTCACCTTCGACGGCGCCGACGTGACCAGGCGCTCCGCCGACGCGCGGGCGAAGGCGGGCCTCGGCTGGGTGCCCGACGACCGCGGCATCTACGCGAGCCTCACCGTCGCCGAGAACCTCCTCCTGCCGCCCGTGGTCCACCCCGACGCGTGGTCGCTGGAGAAGGTCTACGAGTTCTTCCCCGTCCTGCACGAACGGCGCGACTTCCCCGGCACGCGGCTGTCGGGCGGCGAGCAGCAGATGCTCGCCATGGCCCGGGTGCTGCGGATGGGGTCGCGCCTGCTGCTGCTCGACGAGCCGAGCGAGGGCCTGGCCCCCGTCATCGTCCAGCGCATCGGCGAGATCATCCGCGAGATCAAGGGCCAGGGTGTCGGCGTCCTCCTCGTCGAGCAGAACGTCAAGTTCGCCTCGACCGTCGCCGACCGGCACTACCTGCTCGCCCAGGGGCAGGTCGTCGAGCACCTCGACAACGACGAGTTCCGCGCCCGCGAGAGCGAGCTGCTCACCCACCTCGGGATGTGACCCACCGGGGCACGCCCCGACGGGCCGGCCCAGGGCAGCACCACCCCGCGTCACTCCCAGTACCACCGACGCACCCGCGCACGACCACGCACAGGCACCACACATCCGACACGACACATCCGACATCACCCCAGGAGGGGACATGCGTAGCAGGAAGATCCACGCATCGCTGGCCGTGGCCGCCACGGCCTCGCTCGCGCTCGCCGCGTGCGGGCAGGGCGGCCCCCAGTCGGGCGGTTCGAGCAAGCTGACCGACGACAAGGTCGTCATCGGTCTGCTCAACGACCAGTCCGGCGTCTACAAGGACCTCTCCGGCCCCAACTCGAAGGTCGCCATCCAGCTGGCCATCGACGACTACAAGGCCAAGTACGGCGACAAGGCCGTCGCCAAGGACATCGAGATCGTCACGGCCGACCACCAGAACAAGGCCGACGTCGCCAACTCCAAGGCCCAGGAGATGTACGACCGCCAGAAGGCCGACATCATCCTCGACGTGCCGAACTCCGCGGCCGGTCTCGCCGTCGCCACGCAGGCCAAGAACAAGAAGAAGCTCTACATCAACATCGGCGCCGGCACGAAGGCCCTGACCGGTGCGCAGTGCAACAAGTACACGTTCCACTGGGCCTACAACACCGGGGCGCTCGCCCGTGGCACGGCCGGCACCATCACCAAGGCCGGCGGCACGTCGTGGAACATCGTCTACCCCGACTACGCCTTCGGCCAGGACATGAACAAGTCCTTCACCCAGGAGGTCCAGGCCGCCGGCGGCACGGTCGGGCAGTCGATCGCCTCGCCGTTCCCGAGCGACAACTTCGCCACGTTCATCACCAAGGCCGGCGAGGGCAACCCGAAGGTCATCGGGTCGATGCACGCCGGTGGCGACCTCATCAACTTCGTCAAGCAGTTCAACCAGAGCCCGCTCAAGGGCAAGGTGCAGCTGGCCGTCGGCCTCATGTTCATCACCGACATCCACTCCCTCGGTGTCGACCAGTTCGCCGGCACGCAGTTCACCGACGCCTGGTACTGGAACTTCGACGACCAGAACAAGAAGTGGGCCGACCGCTTCAAGGAGAAGACGAACACGCGTCCGTCGTTCGCCCACGCCGCGAACTACTCGGCTGCGATGAACTACCTCGAGGCGGTCCAGGAGGCCGGCACCGACGACGCCGACGCCGTCGTCGCCAAGCTCGAGGGCAAGAAGATCAACGACGTGTTCCTCCGTAACGGCGAGGTGCGCAAGGCCGACCACGCCGTCATCCACGACATGTACCTGGCGAAGGTCAAGAGCTCGGCGCCGGAGGAGTGGGACTACGAGGACATCGTCAAGACGATCCCCGCGGCCGAGGCCTACGGCCCCGCGAACGCCGACTGCAAGAT
>JAEXXY010000102.1 GCA_023451855.1 Actinomycetes bacterium | reverse complement strand
CCCCCTTGGGCGTGTAGGCGTACTTGTGCAGGTCGAGGGAGATGCTCGTGACGCCGGGGACGTCGAAGGTCCACGCCGGCTGGTCGGGCTCGCCGGCCCGCAGGTGCGGCAGCACCCAGCCGCCGATGCACGCGTCGACGTGGCAGCGAGCGCCGGCCGCAGCGGCTGCGGCGGCGATCGGGGTCACGGGGTCGATGACGCCGTGGGCGTACGAGGGCGCCGAGGCGACGACGAGGACGGTGCTCGCGTCGATGGCCGCCGCCATCGCCTCGGGCACGGCCCGCTTCGTCACCGGGTCGACGTCGACGAGCACCGGCTCGACGCGGAGCCAGTGGGCCGCCTTGTGGAACGCGGCGTGCGCCGTGACGGGCAGCACCATCCGCGGATGGGCGACGTCGGGCCGGGCGTCCCGCGCCGCGAGCACCGCCAGGAGGATCGACTCGGTACCACCCGAGGTGACGACACCGGCGAATCCCGCTGGGGCGTCGACGAGCCCGCCGGCGATCCCCACGAGGTCGTTCTCCATGGCCAGCAGCGAGGGGAACGCTGTGGGGTCCAGTCCGTTCGTCGAGGCGAAGTCGGCCAGGGCCTCGCGCCCGATGGCGTCGGCCTCGGCGAGGCCGGAGTCGTAGACGTAGGCCAGCGTGCGGCCGCCGTGGGTCGGCAGGTCGCGGGCGCGCATCGCCACCAGCGCCGCCCGGATCTCGTCGTGGTCCATGCTCACGGCGTGCTCCCTTGATGGGACGGGAAGGTTCGAAGGGCGAGGAGGGAGAGCAGCACGAGCGCTGCCGGCAGCACCGAGAAGCCGACGACGATCGCGGTGAGGGCCGAGTCGGACTGTGCCACCGTCGAACCCGCCGACGACTGGTACCCGCCGACGGCCAGGACCGCTGCGTACAGCCCCGGTCCCAGGGCGAGGCCGAGCGTCTCCCCGGCGGTCCACACGCCGGTGTAGAGACCGGCGCGGGTGCGGGTCTCGCCGGTACGGGTCGCGACGTCGGGCAGCATCGCGAGCGGGAACATCTGCGCGCCCGCGTACCCGACGCCGACGAGCGCCACCGCCGCGTAGACGGCGCCGTCGGGCAGCCCCCGGGCGCCGAGGAGCAGCAGGGCACCGGCGGCGAGCAGCAGGGAGGCGACGACCCAACCACGACGCTTGCCGTACGCGGTGCCGAACCGCTGCCACAGCGGCATGAGCACGAGGGCAGGCCCGACGAAGCAGACGAAGAGGAGGGTCGCCGCGATGGGGGTGCCGAGGATCCACCGGGCCACGTAGTCGACCCCGGCGAGCATCGATCCGGTGGCCAGAGCCTGGAGCACGAACGTCAGCAGCAGCGAGCGAAAGGGCTTGTCTGCGCGCACGACCCGCAGCTGCTCACCGAGCGGGGCGGTCGGAGCCTCGGCCTCGTGCAGGTGGGCGGACCGCGTCGTGCGCCAGGCCCCGTAGGCGCCACCCGCGATGAGCAGCGCGACGAAGAACCCGACGGCGCGGTACCCCCACTCCGGGCCGAGGGCGTCGCGGATCGCCGGGGAGGCCCCACCGCTGACGAGGATGGCGAGCGCGAGCACGGCGACCCGCCACGTCATGAGGCGGGTGCGCTCGTCGTAGTCGTCGGTCAGCTCGGCCGGCATCGCGACGTAGGGCACCTGGAAGAACGCGTACGCCGTCGCGCAGGCCAGGTAGGCGACGGCCACCCAGGCGGCGCCGAGCCACACGGGCGCCGACGGGCCGAGGAAGAGCAGGGCGAACGCGGCCGCGAGGAGCAGCCCCGCGCGGATGAGGAACGGACGCCGGCGTCCGTCCGGGTGGCGCGAGCGGTCGCTGACGCGTCCGGCGAGGGGGTTGAGGACCACGTCCCACGCCTTGGGGGCGAAGACGATGACGCCGGCCGCGGCGGCCGGCACCCCGAGGTGGTCGGTGAGGTAGGGCAGCAGCAGGAGGCCGGGCACCGTGCCGAAGGCGCCCGTGGCCACCGAACCGAGCCCGTAGCCACGCCGCACGACCGGTGGCAGCGGCGGCGACGCGAGGGTCATGCACGCACCCTAGGCGCTCAGGCGTCGCGGTGTGCCGAACTCCCCGCGGTGACGGCGAAGGACGACGGCGCGGTGAAGCCGCGCTCGGCGAACGCCGTGTCGATGGCTCGCGACACCTCCTCGACCGCGTCGGCGCGCACGATGGCGATGCACGAGCCGCCGAAGCCGCCGCCGGTCATCCGAGCGCCGAGAGCCCCTCGGCGCCGGGCCGTCTCGGTGGCGACGTCGAGCTCGTCGCAGGAGATCTCGTAGTCGTCGCGCATCGAGGCGTGCGAGGCGTCGAAGAGCCGGCCCACCTCGTCGAGGTCACCGGAACGCAGGGCCGCGACCGCCCGCTCGACGCGGTCGATCTCGGTGACGACGTGCCGCACCCGGCGCCGCATCTCGTCGGTGGGCAACCGGTCGAGCGCCGCGCCGAGCCCGGACGCGGGCACCTCGCGGAGGGTGTCGACGCCGAGGATCCTGGCGGCCTCCTCGCACGCGTCCCGGCGCGCGGCGTACTGGCCGTCGACGAGCTCGTGGTGGGCGCGGGTGTCGGTGACGAGCAGCGCGTAGCCGGCCGAGGCGAGGTCGAACGGCACCGGCTCGGTCTGCCACGACCGGCAGTCGAGCAGCAGGGCGGTCGCGTCGTCGCACAGCAGCGCGGCCGACTGGTCGAGCCCGCCGGTGGGCGCGCCGGCGATCTCGTTCTCGGCGCGGATGCACGCCTGGGCGAGGCGCGCCCGAGCCTCGGCGTCGTCGAGCAGGCCCAGACCGGCGAGGTCGCTGACGGCCGCGCCGACCGAGCACTCCAGGGCCGCCGAGCTCGACAGCCCCGCCCCGACGGGCACGACCGAGTCGATGATGACGTCGAGCCCCGGCACGTCGTGCCCCTCCTTGCGCAGGGCCCACAGCACGCCCGCAACATAGGACGCCCAGCCTCCGGGGCGCTCCGGGGAGACGTCGTCGAGGGCGACCTCCGCCGGGGCCTCGCTCTGCAGCGAGCAGACGCGCAGGACTCCGTCGTCGCGCACGGCGGCCGCCGCGTAGGTGCGGTGCGGCAGGGCGATCGGCAGGCACAGGCCGCCGTTGTAGTCGGTGTGCTCGCCGATGAGGTTGACGCGCCCCGGGGCCGACCAGACGCCCGCGGGCTCGCGGCCGTAGCGCTCGACGAAGTGGGCCCGGACGCTCTCGATGACCTGAGCCGGCTCGCGGGTGCTCACCGGGCCACCTCGCGGAGTCGGGCCGCGGCCTGCTCGGGAGCGACGTCGTTGACCCAGCCGCCCACGCCCGACTCGGACCCGGCGAGGTACTTGAGGCGGCCCGGGCCGCGCAGCACCGACATGAGCTGCAGGTGCAGGCGCGAGGCGTCGCGCCCGACCTTGGCCGGCGCCTGGTGCCACGCCGCGATGTACGGGAGGGTCACCGGGGCGCCGTCCTCGGCGACGTAGTAGCGGTCCAGGCGCCCGAGCAGGTCGTGGTAGACCACAGCGAGGTCGTCGCGCTCGTCGTCGTGGAGGGCGACGAGGTCGGGCACGTCGCGGTGCGGCGCGAGGTGCACCTCGACCGGCCACCGGGCCGCGAACGGCACGTAGGCCGTCCAGTGCCGGCCCTCGACGACGATGCGGGAGCCGTCGGCGCGCTCGGCCTCGAGCAGGTCGGCGCCGAGGAGGCGCCCGGTGCGCTCGAGGTGGCGCTCGGCGGCGTCGAGCAGCTGGCGCGTGCGGGACGGCACGTACGGGTAGGCGTAGATCTGCCCGTGCGGGTGCGGCAGGGTCACACCGATCTCGCGGCCGCGGTTCTCGAAGGCGAAGACCTGCTGCACCTCGGGCCGCGCGCCGAGGGCCTCGGTGCGCTGGGCCCACGTGTCGACGACCATCCGGACGCGGTCGACCGAGAGGTCCTTGAACGAGCTCTCGTGGTCGCTGGTGAAGCACACCACCTCACAGCGTCCCTCGGCCGGGCGCGTGTCGAACAGGCCTGCGGCAGCTGAGGACTCGCCTCCCTCGGCCTCGACGGCGTACGACGGGAAACGGTTCTCGAAGACGACGACCTGGTAGTCGGTCTCGGGGATCTCCGAGGGAGCCGTGCCGCGGCCGGCCGGGCAGAGGGGGCACTCGTCCTTCGGAGGCATGAAGGTGCGGTGCTGGCGGTGCGCGGCCACGGCCACCCAGTCGTCGACGAGGGCGTCGTAGCGCACCTCGCCGGACCGGACGCGCGGCTCGGCCGGACGCGGGTCGGGCGCCGTGCGCTCGGGCGTGCCCGGCTCGTCGACGTAGATGATCTCCCGGCCGTCGGCCAGGGTGCGTGAGGTGACGCGGTGCTTCATGGCTCCACCATCTCGAGGGACCCGACGAGGTCGGCCACCTCACCGCGGGCGCGCTCGGGCATCCCGGAGTCGGTGACGAGGAGGTCGACGTCGGCGAGGTCGGCGAACGTGCTGAGACCGACGGTCCCCCACTTGGAGGAGTCGGCGAGGAGGCAGACGCGCCCGGCGGACGCGACGAGGGCGCGGTTGGTCTCGGACTCGACGAGGTTGGGCGTCGTGAGACCTGCACGGAGGTCGACGCCGTGGGCGCCGAGGAACAGGAGGTCGACGTGCAGCGACCGGAGCGAGGCGACGGTGACCGGCCCGACGAGCGCGTCGCTGGGGGTGCGGACGCCACCGGTGAGCACGACGGTCTGGTCGTCCGTGCCGCCTTCGTGGAACAGCTGCGCGACCGGTACCGAGTTGGTCACGACGGTGAGCCCGGGGACCTCGAGGACGGCCCGGGCCAGCTCGTAGGTCGTCGTGCCCGCCGAGATGCCGATGGCGGCGCCCGGGCGCACGTGGGCCGCAGCCGCGCGGGCGATGGCGCGCTTGGCCGTCAGGTGCAGGGCGGCCTTGGCCGTGAAGCCGGGCTCGTCGCTGCTGCGGCCGCCGCCGACCGCGACCGCCC
>JAEXXY010000026.1 GCA_023451855.1 Actinomycetes bacterium | reverse complement strand
GCCGGGCTTGATGTCGCGGTGGACGACACCGCACGCGTGGATCGAGCGGATCGCCTCGGCCACGCCGCGGGCGAGGCTGAGCAGCTCGCCGGGGTGCAGCGGCCCGTGCTCCTCGACGATCTCGTCGAGCGCCGGACCGGGCACGTACCGGGTGACGATGTACGGGCGCGCACCCATGACGTCGGCATCGATGACGCTCGCGACGCGGGGGTCGCGGATGCGCGAGAGGGTCTCGACCTCGCGCATGAGCCGCTGGCGCGCATCGGCGTCGTGGGCCACGTGCGCGCGCAGCACCTTGATCGCGACGGCGCGGCCGCGGGGGTCGAGCGCGAGGTGGACGACACCCATGCCGCCCTCGCCGATCTCCTCGACGAGGCGGTACCGTCCGATGCGTCCGGCGTCCCAGCCGTCACGCGCGCCACCGATGGGCACGCCGCCGGTGCGCGGGCCGGACCGCGGGCCGGACCGCGGGGCGGCGACCCGCTCGGTCCGGTCGTACGCAGTCATGGTCCTACGGTATGCGACCGCAGGGGGTCACTCCCACGACCTCGGGGCCGTGGCGCGGGTCGGATGTCCGGTTTGTCCGAATCGGCTCAGTGCGAGATGTAGTCGCGCAGCTGGTCGCGCTCGGACTGCAGCTCGGACAGCCGGTGCTTGACGATGTCGCCGATGCTGACGATGGCCACGAGACGGCCCTCGTCGTCGAGGATCGGCACGTGGCGCACCCGCTCCTCGGTCATCGTGGTGGCCAGGTCGGCGATGTCGTCGGCGGCGGTGCCCGTGGACACCTCGCTCGTCATGATCTGCGACACCGGCGCCTCGAGGATGCCGGCACCGGTGGAGTGCAGGTGGCGCACGACGTCGCGCTCGCTGACGATGCCCTCGACGGTCGTGCCGTCGGAGCTGACGACGACGGCGCCGATGCGGTGCTCGTCGAGCAGGGCGAGCAGCCCGGACACGGTCTCGTCGGGCTGCACGGTGATGACCCCGCTGCCCT
Source organism: Actinomycetes bacterium (assembly GCA_023451855.1). Classification (GTDB taxonomy): domain Bacteria; phylum Actinomycetota; class Actinomycetes; order Actinomycetales; family Dermatophilaceae; genus Monashia. Next base: position 8,115 of record JAEXXY010000026.1, on the reverse strand, counting down.
TCGCCCTCAGCACGTCAGAAATCTTCACGGCGACCTCCTTCACCTCGGGTGAGTGCCCCGACGCGTGTCCCCTGTCGCTGTCGACGACGCCGCGCGGTGCCCTGACTCGACCCTAGAGCGACACCGGACCGGACGCCACCGTTCGCTCGTTAGAGTGAGATCGCGCCCCGGCCGCTCCACCCGGCGCCGACGTGGGTATGCCGGACGGTGGCCGTGCAGCCGTCCCTCGACCACAGGAGCTGATCCCCGGTGCCGCCCGAACGGCAGACCTTCGACCTCGTCATCGCCGCGAACCGCCTCCCCGTCGACAAGGTGATCCTCGACGACGGCGAGGTCGAGTGGCGTCGCTCCCCCGGCGGCCTCGTCACGGCCATGGAGTCGGTGATGCGCACGCAGCCCGGCGCGTGGGTGGGCTGGGCCGGCGACTCCGGAGAGGCCCCCGATCCCTTCGACGAGGACGGCATCCACCTGCACCCGGTGGCGCTGTCGGCCGAGGAGATCCGCGACTACTACGAGGGCTTCTCCAACGACACCCTCTGGCCGATCTACCACGACGTCATCGTCCCGGCGACCTTCCACCGGGAGTGGTGGGCGGCCTACCGCGCCGTCAACGAGCGGTTCGCCCGGGCCGTGGCCGAGGTGGCCGCCGAGGGCGCCCGGGTGTGGGTGCAGGACTACCAGCTGCAGCTCGTCCCGGCGCTCGTGCGCCAGCTGCGGCCGGACGTGCGGATCGGCTGGTTCAACCACATCCCCTTCCCGCCCGTCGAGCTCTTCGCCCAGCTGCCGTGGCGCGCCCAGCTGCTCGAGGGCCTGCTCGGGGCCGACTTCCTCGGCTTCCAGCGTCAGGCCGACGCCCGCAACTTCGTGCGGGCCTGCCGCCAGCTCCTCGGCGCGCCCACGAAGAGGGACCTCGTCACGGTCGAGGGCCAGCACCGGCAGGTGCGGGCCGCGGCCATTCCCATCTCGGTCGACTTCCACGGCCTCGAGGAGCTCGCGAAGCGACCCGACGTCATGGCGCGGGCCCGCGAGATCCGGTCGAGCCTCGGCGATCCCGAGGTCCTCATGCTCGGCGTCGACCGCCTCGACTACACCAAGGGCATCCGGCACCGGCTCAAGGCGTACGAGGAGCTGCTCGACGAGCGGCGCATCGGGCCGCCCGAGGTGACGCTCGTGCAGGTGGCGACGCCGAGCCGCGAGCGCGTCGAGGCCTACCGCAGGCTGCGCAACGAGATCGAGCAGACGGTCGGACGCATCAACGGCGACCGGGGCAAGATCGGCGCCCCGGCGGTGCACTACCTGCACCACTCCTACCCGCGCGAGGAGATGGCGGCCCTCTTCCAGGCCGCCGACGTCATGCTCGTGACGCCCCTGCGCGACGGCATGAACCTCGTGGCCAAGGAGTACGTCACGTGCCGCCACGACCTCGGCGGCGCGCTCGTGCTCTCGGAGTTCACCGGCGCCTGGCACGAGCTGCACCAGGCCTTCGCGTGCAACCCGCACGACATCGAGGGCCTGAAGCAGACCATCCTGCGTGCCATCAACACCCCGGCCAGGGACAAGCAGCGCATCATGCGGGCGCTACGCCGACGCGTCGCCGACCACGACGTACAGCGGTGGGCGGCGCGCTACCTCGCCGCGCTCGACGCCGCCCCGGAGGTACCGCCACCACCGCCCGCGACCGCCTCGAGCCGGTCGAGCCAGGCGGCTGATCCCCTTGCGACACAGGCTTCCTCAGCCGACAGCGCACCGGAGCCGACGCGTCAGGAGGCCGGCCGGTGAGCGCCACGTCGTCACCCGAGGTCGCCCTCGACGACGTCGCTGCCGCGTCGACGCTTCTGGTGGCCACGGACTTCGACGGCGTGCTCGCGCCGTTCGAGGCCGACCCCATGAAGGCGTTGCCGCTGCCCGGCACCGTCGACGCGCTCCGCGCGCTCGCCGGCCTGCCCGGCGTGCACGTGGCCGTCGTGTCGGGCCGTGACCTCGACACCCTGCGCACCCTGACCGGGCTCACGGAGGACGAGCCGATCGTCCTCATCGCCAGCCACGGCGCCGAGTCCTCCGACCAGCAGGTGCGGGCCGCCATGGAGGCGGCGGCCGTCACGCCCGACGACGAGGTCACGCTGGCCGAGCTGCGTTCGGACATCGAGACGCTCGTCAAGGAGCGCCACCCCGATGCCGGCATCGAGTACAAGTCCGCCGCCGTCGTCGTGCACACCCGCGGCCTGCCCAAGGACGTCGGCGACGCCGCCATCGCCGACGCCCGACGCGTCGCGCTCGACCACGACGGTGTCAAGGTGCTCAAGGGCAAGTCGGTGCTCGAGCTGTCGGTCTCCCACGCGGACAAGGGATCGGCCGTCACGGCCCTGGGACGCGCGGTCGGCGCCACCGCCCGCGTCTACCTCGGCGACGACGTCACCGACGAGGACGCCTTCATGCGCATGACGCGACCGGAGGACGTCACCGTCAAGGTCGGCACCGGCTCGACGGCAGCGCGCTACCGCCTCGACGACGAGCCCGCCGTCGCCCGGTTCCTCGACGCCCTGCTCGAGCGGCGCCGGGCGGCCGCCACCCACTGAACGCGGGGTCAGCGGTGGCGCGCAGCGCCCGTCGACCCGCGCACGACCAGCTCGGGCCGGAACACGTACTCCGCACGGGGAGAAGGCTGCCCGGCGATCTCGTCGAGCAGGGCCCGTACCGTCGCGGCGCTCATAGCGTTGACGCTCTGGCGCACGGTCGTCAGCGGCGGGTCGGTGAAGGCGATGAGCGTCGAGTCGTCGTAGCCGACGACCGAGAAGTCGCGCGGCACCTGCAGGCCCCGCTTGCGGGCCTCCCGGATCGCGCCGAGGGCCATGAGGTCGGACCCGCACACGACGGCCGTGGCGCCGCGGTCGAGCAGCCGCCCGGCCGCGGTGGCCCCGCCCTCGACGGAGAAGAGGGAGCGTTCGATGAGGTCGTCGACATCGGAACGCCCGGTCAGCTCCTGCATCGAGTGGCGGAAGCCGGCGATCTTGCGGATGACCGGCACGTACCGGTCGGGGCCGACGGCCAGCCCGATCTCGCGGTGCCCGAGGGCGACGAGGTGCTCGAGCGCCAGACCCATCGAGGCGACGTCGTCGTTGCTGATGAACGGCGCGTCGACGCCCTCGATGTAGCCGTTGACGAGGACGAGCGGCAGGCCCCGGTCGCGCAGCGCGACGTAGCGGTCGGGGTCGGTCGTCGTGTCGGCGTGCAGGCCGGAGATGAAGATGATCCCGGCCACCCCGCGCTCGAGGAGCATCTGGACGTAGTCGTCCTCGTGGACTCCCCCCGCCACCTGCGTGCAGAGCACCGGCGTGTAGCCGTTCTGGGCGAGGGAGTTCTCGATGATCTGGGCGAACGCCGGGAAGATCGGGTTGGTCAGCTCGGGCACGATGAGCCCGACGAGCCCGGCGCTCTTGCGGCGCAGGCGGCTCGGCCTGTCGTAGCCGAGGACGTCGAGGGCGGTGAGGACCGCCTGCTTCGTCGACTCCGCCACCCCGGGCTTGCCGTTGAGCACGCGCGACACCGTCGCCTCGGACACGTTCGCCTGCTCGGCGATGTCGCGCAGCCGTGCCTTCACCTAGACCCCCTTACGTCGGACGTGCTTGGCCCCGCCGTCGGTGGGCCTCCACGTCCAGATGCGCACTCCCGGCGCCGTCGCCGACAGTGTGACAGCACGCGCACCGAGCTTCGGAGCCGGTCCGTACGCCGACATGCCGTTCTCGATGCCGCCGAGGTGGCGGCGGTCGACGATCACGGGCTCGTGGGCGGCCCGCGCGACGTGCACGAGGGCGACCTCGTCGGCGGCCTCGCGCAGGAAGACGATGGCGTCACCGGATGCGTGGACCCAGCGCAGGCCGCCGCGTCGCAACGCTACCGAGCGCCGGCGCGCCGAGATCAGGCCGCGGTAGGTGGCCAGGATCCTTGCGTCCCAACGGGACTCGTCCCAAGGCATCGGACGGCGACCGTCCTCGCCGAAGGTGCCCTCCATGCCGATCTCGTCGCCGTAGGTCAGCATCGGCATCGACGGCAGCGTGAAGAGCAGCCCGGCCGCCGCGTCGACCATGCGGTCGTCGTCGCCGACGAGGGTGCGCACGCGTGTCGCGTCGTGCGAGCCGACGAGGTTGAACGAGTGCACGAGGGAGGACCAGGCGATGCGCGAGGTGAAGTCGCGCATCGTCTCGACCACGGCGCCGGCGTCGAGCAGCGGCACCGGGACCGGAGCACCGAGGAAGTTCGGGTCGCCGGTGTCGTCGCGCAGCCACGTCCACACCGGCTTGCAGAACCCGGCGTAGTTCATGACGCCGTGCCAGCCGTCGCCCGGCATGTCGACCGTGTAGTCGTGGACGTGCTCGCCGACGAGGAGCGCCTCGGGGGCCCAGCGGCCCAGGGCGTCGCGCATCTGCGCGGCGACCTCGTGGTTGACGTCCGTGGCACGCCAGCGACCGGTCATGTTGGCGACGTCGACGCGCCAGCCGTCGAGGCCGCCCGAGCGCGACAGCCACTTGCGCACGACGCCGGACCGGTCCTCGAAGAGGCGCCGGCGCAGGTCGTGGTTGAGGTGGTTGAGCTTGGGCAGCGAGGGGACGCCCAGCCAGGAGACGTACTTGCCGCCCTCCCAGATGTAGTAGTCGCGCTCCGGCGTGCTCTTCCCGCCGGGCCCGGACGCCGTGAGGAACCACTCGTGGGCGTCGCCCGTGTGGTTCGTCGTGAAGTCGCCGAGCACCTTCATGCCGCGCTCGTGCGCGGCCGTCGTCAGCCGACGCAGGGCGGCGTCGCCACCGAGGAGCGGGTCGACGGCCTCGAAGGAGGACGCGTCGTAGCGGTGGTTGGAACGGCCCGGGAAGAACGGCGTCAGGTACACGACGTCGACACCGAGCGACTCGAGGTGGTCGAGGTGCTCGACGACGCCGTCGAGGTCGCCGCCGTAGAGCTGGTGGGCGATGACGCCCGGGCTCGTGTCGACCGGGTCGTCCCACGACGCCGGCACCGCCCAGTCGGGCAGGGTGCGCCGGTCGGCCCGCGCCGAGCGCGCGAACCGGTCGGGGAAGATCTGGTAGACGACGGAGCCCTCGGCCCACGCCGGGGCCGGCTTGTCGTGCGCGACGAGACGGAAGTCGCTGGCGTCGGGGACGTCGCGCAGCTGCACGCCGGTGCCGTTGAGCCACGCGTACTTCGTCGGGCCGCCCGCGAGCAGGAAGCGGTAGTTCGTCACCGGGTTGTGGCAGACGATGCTCGCCTTCCACCACGCGTCGGTCGCCGTCGTGCGCACGAGACGCGCCTTGGCGAACTGCTGCTCACCGTCGGGCGACGTGCGCACGTGCACGGCGTCGACCTCGCACTCGAGCGGCACGCGCACGAGCACGTCGACGGTGTCGCCGAGCCGTGGCGCGAGGTTGGAGACGTAGCGGGCGGAGCCGTCGTGGTGCGGTTCGGACAGGAGGGTGCTGATCGGTGCGGGGCTCGGACTCACTTGACCGAGCCCGTGGTGAGGCCACCGACGAGCTGCTTCTGGAAGGCCAGGTAGAGCAGCATGACGGGGATGGAGCCGAGCAGCGCGCCGGCGGTGAACCGCCCGAAGAGGGTGTTGGCGTCGTTGCCGAGGGTCATGCCGTAGAGGCCGACGCCGAGCGTCTGCTGGTCGACGTCGGTGAGGAACACGCTGGCGAGCATGAACTCGCCGTAGAGGCCGACGAAGACGAGCATGAACACCGTGACGAGGATCGGCATGACGAGGCGCAGGGTCATGGTGAAGAAGATCCGTGCGTGGGTCGCGCCGTCGACGATCGCGGCCTCGTCGAGCTCGCGCGGGACCGTGTCGAAGTAGCCCTTGAGCAGCCAGACGTTCGCGCCGAGCGCGCCGCCGAGGTAGGCGAGGATCAGGCCCGTGGTCGTGTTGAGGCCGATGGCCGGCAGCACGTCGCTGATGCCGGCGAAGATGATGTACAGCGCGACGATGGCCAGCAGCGCCGGGAAGAACGTCGTGAGCAGCAGGAACAGCATCCCGGGGCGGCGACCCTTGAACCGCAGTCGCGAGAAGGCGAACGCCGCGCACGCACCGATGAAGACGGCCAGCAGCGCCCCCGAGAACGAGATGATCATCGAGTTCTTGTACCAGGTCCAGAACGGGCGCGACGGGTCGTTGAACAGGGCGGTGAAGTTCTTCGTCGAGAAGCCCGACGGCAGCAGGCTCGCCGTGTTGAGGGTGCCGCTCGGGTTCGTGGCGGCCGAGTAGATGAAGAGGATCGGGAAGAGGGCCCACATGAGGGCGACGATCCCGAGGGCGTGGCGCCACCACACCGAGCCGCCGAGGCCGCGACGCTTGGGCGAGGCCGGCACGCGCGTGCCGGTCTCCGCCTCGACGCGGGGATCGAGACCGGGGTCAGCGGGAACCGGGGGGTTGAGGGTCGACATCAGTTGACCTCCTCGAGAGCCTTGGTGCGACGGAAGCCCGGGATGCTCATCAGCGCCACGAGCAGGAAGATGACCACGGAGACCGCGGCCGCGAAGCCGTAGTTGGGCGCGCTACCGGAAAAGGCCAGGCGGTAGGCATAGGTGATGAGCAGGTCGCTCGACCCGATGCTCGTGTCGGCGCCGTTGAACGGGCCGCCCTTGGTCAGCAGGTAGATGAGGCCGAAGTTGTTGAAGTTGAAGGCGAACGACGCGAGCAGCAGCGGGCCGACCGCGACGAGCAGCAGCGGCATGATGATCGAGCGCAACGTGCGGAAGGCGTTCGCGCCGTCGATGGTCGCAGCCTCGCGCACGTCCTGCGGGATGGACTGCAGGGCGCCGGTGCACACGATGAACATGTACGGGAAGCCGAGCCACAGGTTCGTGATGAGGATGGCGGCCTTCGCGCCGGCATCGGACCCGAGCCAGTCGACGCCGATGTGCAGCGTCTGGTTGATGATGCCGTAGTCCTGGTTGAACATGCCCTTCCACACCAGCGCCGTGACGAAGCCGGGCAGGGCGTAGGGCAGGATCAGCAGCGACCGGTAGATGGCCTTGCCCTTCAGGCGCGGGTCGTTGAACAGCAGCGCGATGAGCATGCCGAGCAGGAACGTCGAGAGCACCGACACGACGGCGAAGACGACGTTCCAGACGAAGATCCCGAGGAAGCCGCTGCGGATGGTGTCGTCGGTGAAGATCCGCGTGTAGTTCGCGAGGCCGATGCTCTCCTTCCAACCCTGGGGGTAGGACTGCGTCGGGTCGGCGACGTTGACCCAGCGCGCGTCCTTGGGCCCGTAGACCGTCGGGGGCTGGGTCGCGTGGTCGATGAGCCGGTCGGCCTTCGCGTCGTAGCTGACGGTCGCACGGCCTTCGAAGGCCTCGGAGAGACCGACCGGCTTGATGCCGCCGCCGTCGGTGGTCGGCACGGCGATGGCGGAGAGGTCCTTGCTGCGGGCGTTGGCCTGCTTGGCGTTGAGGACGGTGTAGCCGGGCGCCTTCGTGATCTTGCCGAGGGAGGTCTTCTCGACCCCGGTGGCGGCCAGCGGCTTCAGGCCGGACGTGTCACCGACGTACATCGAGCCGTCGGGCTTGGTCAGCAGCAGCACGAGGTCCGCGGTGGCGGGGTCGCCGCCCTCCGTCGTGGCGACCGACATCTTGTAGCGCGGGGTGTCGGGCACCTCACGCACCGACTGGGCGATGATGTCGCTGACCGACGCCTCCTTGCTGTAGAGGTGTCCGTCGCCGTAGTTCGTCGTGGACAGCGCCGCGGTGTAGAGCACCGGCCACAGCTGGAACAGCGCCATGAAGATCAGTCCGGGGACGAGGTACTTCAGGGGCACCGCGCGCCGCGTCGCGTAGACCGCGAGGATTCCCATCCCCACGAGTCCCGTGATGATGACGAAGGTGATGTTGCCCGCCTGGGCCAGCTTGGTGGCGATCCACAGGAGGCCGGCCATCGTCACGAGGATGAGGACCCACTTGATCGCGAGCGCGAGGGGCTTGGTCATGTCACACGTCCTTTTGCGCCGTCCCGGCGCCGTTGCCGTCGATGCCGTCGTGGGAGAACGAGTACTCCCGAGGGACCCCGAGAGGGGTCGGGGTGCCCGGGGGCCCCCGGGGGGGGGGCCCCCCGGCCCCCCGGCCAAA